>JBHOQZ010000358.1:0-15707 GCA_042408635.1 Chloroflexota bacterium | reverse complement strand
GGCCGCCCCAGTGGCTCGAGCGCGAGCTGGCCGGGCCGCCCGTGGCACTCACGCCCAACACGATCACCGACCCCGACGAGTACCGTGAGCACCTGGCGCGGGTGCGGCGCCTCGGCTACGCGCTCGACGACGAGGAGCACCGGCTGGGCGTGCGCTGCGTGGCGGCGCCCGTCCGCGACTACTCGGGTCAGGCCGTCGCCGCCATCAGCATCACCGGGCCGGCGTTCCGGCTGTCGCGCGAGCGGATCGCCGAGCTGATCGAGCCGGTGAAGGCGGCGGCCGCCGAACTGTCGGAGCGGCTCGGCTTGCCGCCGGCGATCGCTACGCCGGCCGAGCCGGGGCGCGCGCCGTGACGCCCCCGCCCGCCGCTGCCAAGGGTGGGCTCGTCTCGCTGACCTTGAGCATGGCTGTCGACCTGACCCAGTTCGGGATCGTCGTCAACAGCATCGAAGTGGGCCCGGTCGACCCCGAGGCGGAGGGGGTGCCCGCCGACCAGCGGGCGTGGCCCACGCTGCTCGGCCGGCGGGGGTTGCCGCGCGAGGTGGTGGCGCTGGCCGCCTTCCTAGCCTCGGATGACTGCACGTTCGTCGTCGGCTAGGCGATCGTCTGTACTGGTGGGCGCTCGCTCAGCCGCCAGCCGGACCCCGCCAGATCCCTGGCCGCTCCCCCGCCGTCGCGCGTCGAGAGGCACCCCAAGTAGGGTCGGATGACCCACGCCGGATCGATCGTGCGCGCCTACACTGGCGTCCGCGGGTCGCCCTGCGCTCCCGGCGCAGACCGGTGCCCGGAGCGGTGAGTGCCGGGGGGCGGTGGCAGCCGGCGATGGCGGCCCGGCACGCGCGGGAGGTGGGTTGGTGGCGAAGCTAAGTGTGGTGCGGATGCTGCTCTATGGCGCTGGGAGCTTCGGCGCGGGGCTGGTGTTCGCGCTGCTCAACACCGGGTTCTCGCTCTACCTCATCGACTACAGCCTGCCCAACTGGCTCATCGCCTTCCTATCGCAGGAGCGCTCCTTCATCGGCGGCTTCGTCCAGCCGGTCGTGGGCGTGTTCAGCGACCGGACGCGAACACGGCTTGGCCGGCGCCGGCCCTATTTCCTGGTTGGGGTGCCCCTGGCGGCGATCGCGCTGGTCCTGCTGGCGCAGCAGCCACCGCTGCTGGCGTTGCTGTTGATCGTGCCGGTCTTCGCGCTCCTGCTGATGATCGCCTACGACCCCTACCTTGCGCTGATGGTCGACATCACCCCGGCCGAGCAGCGCGGCCGCATGGGCTCGGCGACTGCCTTCTGCGGCATGCTCGGGCAGGTCGCCTTCCTCGCGCTCGCCACCACCCTCTGGAGTCACGACCAGGCGTTCGTCTTCTACGTTGTCGCGGCCGGGCTGGTCGCCAGCTTCGCCGTCACCTTCTTCGGCGTGCCCGAGCCGGCCGAGGCATTCGCCCCGGTGGTACGGGCGCCCGCGCCGCCCCGGCGCGACGGCTGGCCGGGCAGCGGTGCGCTGCGCTGGCTGCGGAACGTCCTCTCGTACCGCGAGCTGGCGAAGTACGTCGCCTCGCAGTGCCTCTTCTGGTTCGGGATGGGCGCGGCGGTGCCGTTCCTGACGCTGTTCGGCGTGCGCGAGCTCGGGCTCGAGGAGGGGACGGCATTCAGCTTGATCCTGGTGCTCGTGCTCCTGACCGCGCTGGCCGCGGCGCCCGCCGGCTGGCTCGGCGACCGCTTCGGCAAGCAGCGGTTGATCTCAACCGGGCTGCTCGGCTTGGGCCTGGTCATCGTCGTCGGCTCGGCCGCGCAAACGCTCGAGCAGATCCTCGTCGTAATGGTGCTGGCCGGCATCGCCAACGCAATCAACACGGTGCTCGGCTTCCCGCTGCTGGCCGATCTGATGCCGCGCGAGCGCGCCGGCGAGTTCAGCGGCCTCGGCTCGATGGTCTGGTCGCTCGCCCAGCCGCTCGGCTCGCTGGCGGGCGGGCTGGTGGCCGACGCCACGGGCGGCTACCGCGCCGTATTCGTCCTGACCGGGGTGATGCTCCTGTTGAGCTGGCTTGCCCTCCAGACGGTGCGGGCGCCGCGCGTCGTTGCCGCGCCGGCGCCACGGGGTGAGGGCGGCAAGTCGACGTCGACCTGACCCTCCGTCCGCCTGCTACGCCGCGCCCGTCTGCCACCACCCGCTCCGACTCTGGCCCAGCGCCTGAGCCGGCCACCTCCCGCCGGCGCGACGAGTCACCGACTAATCGTGAACACCTATGCATCTTCTGCCACGATCCGGACGCCCGGCGAGGCGTTGCGCGAGCGGCATAGGTAGGAGCGACATAGGTAAAACCCAGGTAAAAAGGGGTCCATGCGGTGCGGGTGGGTCGACTGAAGTAGCGTTCTCGCGCTCATCGTGCTGGCGCTCACGCTGCCGGCGGCGCCGCCGACCGGCGCGGTGCCGGCGGAGCAGACGGCGGATAGGTACGTGCCGGGCGAGGTGCTCGTCAAGTTCACCCCCGGCACGCCGGCCCAGGCCGTGGCCGAGGCCCGCCGGCAGCAGGGGGCGCAGCTTCGGCGCACGATCCCGGTGATCGACGTGCAGGTGCTCGAGGTGGCGGTGGGCCGCGAGCAGGCGGTCGCCGCGGCGCTCGCGCGCAACCCGAACGTCGAGTTCGCCGAGGTGCACGGCATCTACGACGCCATCGGCACGAGCTACACGGGCGCGCCCAACGATGCGCTGTTCGCTCAGCAATGGCGGTACAACAACACCGGGCAGACGGGCGGCCGGGTCGACGCCGACATCGACGCCGTCGAAGCCTGGACGGTGACGGTGGGCGATCCGTCGATCGCCATCGCAATCCTCGACACCGGCATCGCGCCGAACCACCCCGATCTGCCGCAGGGGACGAAGGTCACCCGCAACGTCAACTACACCGGCTCCGCCAACGTGAATGACCGCACCCAGGGCACCGACGACCGCTACGGCCACGGCACGCACGTGGCGGGCAGCGCGGCGGCGGCCACCAACAACGCCACGGGCGTGGCCGGCACCTGCCCGGCTTGCTCGCTCTCGAACGTCAAGGTGCTGGACGACAACGGCTCCGGCGCCTGGGAGTGGATCGCCAACGGCGTCCTCTACTCTGCCGGCCGGCTCGGCGAGTCGCAGGGCAAGGCGCACGTCATCAACATGAGCCTCGGCGGTCAGCGTGGCTCGTCCACGCTCCAGGCGGCGGTCAACACCGCCTGGAATCAGGGCGTCGTCGTGGTCGCGGCCGCGGGCAACAACGGCAACAGCGCCCAGCTCTACCCGGCCGCCTACACCAACTTCATCGCGGTCGCGGCAACCGACCACAACGACGCCCGCGCCAGCTTCTCGAACTACGGTAGCCGCTGGGTCGACGTGGCCGCCCCCGGCGTCAACATCCTGTCGACCAAGCCCTCCACCCAGACCGCGATCTGGGGCACCGACTCGCAGCTCTACGCGGCGCTCAACGGCACCTCGATGGCCACCCCGCACGTCGCCGGCATCGCCGGCCTGGTCTGGTCGACCGGCAAGAGCGGCATGGCCACGCCGCGAACGCCTGCGTGCGCGGCCGGATCGAGAACAACGCCGACGTGATCGCCGGCATCGGCAACCTCTGGTCGAAGGGGCGCGTGAACGCCAACCGGGCCATCTCCGCGCAGTGACCCGGCGCCGCCTGCGTCAGGCGAGGTCGAGCACGAAGTCGAAGCGGGCGCGCTGCCCGTCGTCGGTGTCCTCGACGGCCATCAGCAGGCGCGGGTTGAAGATGCCGTCGGTGGCGTTGCGCGGCTCACCGGGGAAGTAGAGCTGGGTGGTGAGGATCGGCCCGTTGGGCGCCTGGACGCGCACGTGGACGTGCCGCGTCCGCCCCGGATAGAGGCCGGGCACGACGGTTTCGAGGGTGTAGCGTCCCTCGGCGTCGGCGAACTGGTGGCCGCGCAGCCGGTACCCCGTGTTGTTGTAGCGGCCGTTGCCGTCGGCCTGCCAGAAGTCGAGCAGCGCGCCCGCGACCGGCCGGCAGCCCCGCGAGAAGACCTGCCCGCTGACCACGATCGGCGTGCCGACCACGCCCGGCTCGAGGAGCGACGTGCGCTCCGGCGAGTTCGGCGTGTAGAACGGTCCCGCCGTCTGGGCCGGGGTCGGCGCGTCGTCGTCCGGGCAGGCGGGCGTCGGGCTCAGCGAGGGTGACCCGCCGGCCCGGCCCGCTCGCGCCTCGCCACCCCGCACGATCTGAGCGGCGGTCGCGGCGCCCGGGCCGAGCCGGCCGCTCGCCCAGGCGGCCGCCGCGACGAGCATCAGCGGCAGCAGCGCGTAGGCGCCGAGCAGCCGGCGCCGCGTGAACTTCGTGTCGGCCATGTCGCACCTTTGTCCAGTGTGTTGAACAAGCCGAAAGCGCAGGCATCGGGACCAGAGGCCAATTTCACCAGGCCGCGTCCTTTCGGGGCAACCCGCCGGACGTCGTGCCTGCCGCCGCTCCCACCCCGCCGAGCTGCGTCGGGTTACGGGTCGGCGGCTGGGGCGCGGTCAGTTCGTGGCGTGGCAGTGGGCGGGCGGCGGGGGCACGTCGAGCGCCGGGCTGCGGTCGAAGAAGCCGCTGGGCTTGAGCGTGAACCCGATCGTCGCCACCGGCATCACCGGCCAGTCCTCCGGCCGCGCGACGTGGTGGTGGCCGAAGGTGTACCAGACGACGATATCCGTGTTCTCGATCGGCCGATCCTGCGCCACGTACTCGGGCAGGCCGGCGCCCCCCCGGTGCTGGTTCGGGTAGTCGCCGGTCGCGTACCGCTCGGCCGGGTCGTAGGCCGTCACCCAGAGGTGGCGCGTCATGAAGGCGGCCCGCTGCAGGATCGTCGAGTCGGGCTGGGCGAACGGCAGCGTATTGTCGCCGGGCACCAGCCGGTAGCCGACGGGCAGCCCGTAGGCGTTCTTCACGTTCGGGTTGACGATCTTCCACGAGCGCGCCCGGAACGGGTCGATCAGGCGCTGCGCCTCCGACTCGCGCCGCAGCGGCGTGGCGGTGGCACGAAAGGCGTTGCCGTGCGGGTTCGCCGGGCCCGGCGGATCGGCCTCGGTGTTGATCTCGTAGACCGTGTTCTCGAGGCCGTCGATCTGCGTGTCGAGCCGCACGATGAAAAAGTGCTGGTGGATTGGCCCGTAGAGGCCCGGTGCCACGATCTCGCCCCAGGGCGGCACCGAGCCGTCGGGCGGCAGCGCCCCGTTCGAGAGGATGCCGGTCAGCTTCACCTCGAGCTGGAGGCTGCCGTCCTGGTAGAAGTACCAGTAGAAGCCGTACTCGTAGTTGCCGACCGTGGCGATGAAGGAGACGACGAGCCGGCGCGAGCGGCGCACCTCGGCGGTGCCGAGCCGACCGTCGAGGTGCTTCCAGAGGATGCCGACGTCCTCCTCGTGCATGCAGACAGCGTTCTCGATCACGAGCGGGTTGCCGCGGTTGTCCGCGAGCACGGCGTCGAAGTAGCGGATCACGCCCAGGCAGTCGCAGCCGAGTTTGAGCGAGTTGGCGAGCAGCCCGATGCCGTATTCACCGATGTCGAAGGCGTTGCGGTGGAAGTAGCCGGGACGGGGGTCGCCGTAGGGCACGACCATGTCCGCCACCGAGGCGCGGTAAAGCACGGGCCGCTCGCGCCCGCCGTCGGCGTAGCTCACCGTGTGGAGGACCAGCCCCTCGCGCGGGGTGAAGCCGATGCGGAAGCGCCACTTCTGCCAGCGCACCTCGTGGCCGTCGACCTCGAAGCTCACGCCCTCGGGCTGGTGGATCTCGATCGGTTTGAGGTCGGTGCGCAGCGGCCCGACCGCGTCGGGTGTGTAGTTGCCCGGCTCGGTCGGCACCGGCACGACGCCGTAGTCCTCGACCGCCAGCACCTCCATCCGGTTGAGCTCCACCACCGCGATCACGTTCTCGACCGGGTGGGCGTAGCCGTTGTCGGTCGGGTGGGCGCGCACCCACATCAGCGCGCGGACGATCCGGCGGCCGTCGTCGTGCTCCAACCCGTAGTAACCGGCGGACCAGGGCTCGACCATCACCAGGTCGAAGTCCTCGATGCCGCGCCGGCGCATCGCGGCCTGCCAGCGCGGATCACGCTTGCAGGCCGCCTCGCACTCCATCATCTCCTCGAGCATGATCGCGGGGTGGACGTCGGGCACGTGGCGCCAATCCGTGACGCGGCCCGCGGTCAGCGAGACCAGCGCCTCGTAGGTCTTGCCGTCGGCCGGGTCGAGCACGGCAACGAAGACCTCGCGCTCGAACGCCTGCCCCGGGCGGTGCCCGAGCACGACCGCCTTCGGCGGCTCGCGCAGCTCGACCGTCGCGAAGCGCACGCGCTCCGGCAGCCCGCGCTCGTCGCGCAGGATCGCGGTCGCCCGCGCGACCTCCTCGGCGCTGAGTGGATCGAGCGGGTGGCGCAGGCGGGGCGGCTGCTCGAGGGTCGTCATCGGGCACTCCTCTCTCGCCGCACGCAGCGGCGACTGGTTGACGGTGGCAACGACGCGAGCCGCGTGGGCGCCGCCGGCTACTCCCACCCCCTGGGGGGGCGACCAGCCGGCGGTAACGGGAGGACCAGCAACCGCGTTTGAGAGATGGTAGGCCGCCGCCCGCGCCCGCGTCAACGCGCTGCGGCTCCCACACAGGTTTGATTTGACCCCGCCGCCACTCTGCTAGGTTCGAAGCGCCATGAGACTCTCGCGACGTGCCGTGCTGCGCCTGGGTGCGCTGGGGCTCGCCTCGGCGGGCGCCGTCCGGCTCGCCCTCGACGGTGCCGCGCCGCTGCGGGCCGACGACGAGGCGCCCCGGCTGCGCTCCGAGCGGATCGACGCGCGCCCCGAGGCCACGGAACCCTCCGGCGCGCTCCGCTCGGCCGTCCACCGCGCGCCCTACGAGGTCAACGCCGTCGGTGCGCTCTGGACGGGCGAGCTGGGCGACGTGGCGGTGCGCACCAGCCGCGACGGCTTCGACTGGTCGCCCTGGCGGCGCCTCGGCCGCGCCGAGGACCACGCCGGGCCGGGCGAGCAGCCGGCTATGCCACGCTGCGCCGACCTCCAGTTCGCGCCGGGCACCCGCTACGTCCAGGTGCGCTGGCGGCCGGACCCGGAGCGGCCGGCGGCGCGGCCCGCGCTCGAGGTGATCGACAGCGTCGACGGACCGGGTCCGCGCGAGATCTTGCGGCGCCAAGATCTCGGCTACCGGAGCGTGTCGGGCAGACCGCCACCGGTGCCGGTGATCAGCCGCGCGGCCTGGGGCGCCGACGAGCGCCTCACGCGCGACGCGACGGGCAAGCCGATCTGGCCCGCCGAGTACCGCGTCGTGCAGAAGTGCATCGTCCACCACACCGGTACCGAGCTGCCCGACGACAACTACCCGGCGGCGCTGCGCGCGATCTACCGCTACCATGCCGTGACCCGCGGCTGGGGCGACATCGGCTACAACTTCATCGTCGATCCGCGCGGCAACGTCTACGAGGGCAGGGCAGGCGGCCCGAACGTCGTCGGCGGCCACGCGCTCCAGTACAACTGGGGGAGCGTCGGCATCGCCCTGCTGGGCGACTACGACGCGCTGCCGCTCGGTGCGGCGGTGAGGTCGGCGCTGACGCGCCTGGTCGCCTGGAAGTGCCAGTTCCTCAACCCGCACGACTGGAGCTACTTCGCCGACCGCGAGCTGCCGAACCTCTTCGGCCACTGCGACTGCCTGACCACCGAATGTCCGGGCGACAACTTCTACGCCTGGCTACCCGAGCTGCGCGACGGGGTGATCGCGCTGCTGGGCAACGTGCCACGCCCCGCCGCCCGCGTCACCGCCGCCACCTTCACGCCGGACCGCCCCTTCGTCGGCGGCGTCGTCAAGATCGAGGTGACGGTCGAGAACATCGGCAGCGCTACGCTGTCCACGGCCGGGCCGCGGCCCGGCTTCCAGTACCTCGACGCGGAGAGCTTCGCGGTGCACAAGCTGCCGAGCCGGCGGGGCGCCCTGCGCGTGGGCGTCGACATGGCCGGAAATGCGCTCGGCACCCCCTACCCCTACCGCTGGGGGCTCGATGATGCCCTCGAGCCAGGTCAGACGGCAAAGGTCACCGGGTATCTGCGCGCGACCACGCCGCGCGAGGCGCAGATCTGGGCCGCGCTCCTGCTGGGTGACGAGCCGGTCGGCGACGGGCGCCTCGGGTTGCGCACGCTCCAGGTGCGGCCCGCCCACCGCGTCTTCCTCCCGTTCACGGCCAACAACGCGCGGTGAGGAGCTGGCGGCCGCGCAGCAGACTTGCCCGGTTGGGCCGGCTGATGGAGGTTGTGGAATTAGCGCGGGAATGCGGTCGGCGGGCTGAAGCCCGCGCGAAGGGACACGTTTGCCACGTCCGTCCGGCCGCCCGGGGGTTCACCCCCGCGCGGCTCCGGGGGCGGGGACGAGCGCCCGTGAGCCGGCTTGGGCCGGCCGGTGAAAATGCCCGCACTCTTTCCGCAACCTCCATAAGCCGAAACGGAAGTTTTGCCGGTCGACTGGCTGCCCGACTCAGGCCGGAACTTGGAAGAAGGAGGAGAGGAGGCGGCGCTCCATCTCCTTGCTGAGCTCGGTCAGGTCCTTGGCGGTGTCGACGGCGCGCCAGAAGTCGCGCGAGCGGAAGGCGTAGAAGCGGTGCTCGGCGGCAAGCTGCGGGAACGTGGTGTCCTCATGGTCACCGATGTCGGGCAGCATTGCGCGCAGCTCGCGCTGGAGGACGTACACGCCGGCGCTGAGCCAGTAGGGCAGCTCCGGCTTCTCGCGGAAGCGCATCACAAAGCCATCGTCGCTCACGTCGGCGATGCCGTAGGGGCTGATGAGCGGGGTGAGCATCACGGTGGCGGCGGCGCCGCTCTCGCGGTGGGCGGCGAGCATCTCGCGCAGGTTGAGGTTGGTGACGATATCGCCGTTAGTGGCGATGACGTAGTCGTCGGGCTCGGTGAGGTAGCCGAACGCCTGCTTGATGGCGCCGCCGCGGCCGAGCGGCTGATCCTCGACGCTGTAGACGATCTCGATGCCCAGCTTCTCGCCGCCGCCGAAATAGTCCTGGATGACTTCGTGGCGGTACCCGCACGAGATCACGGCCCGGGTGATCCCCTGGCTCTTGAGCCAGTTGAGCTGGTAGGCGAGGATCGGGATGCCGAGGATGGGCACCATCGGCTTCGGGCGGTCCTCGGTGTAGGGCCGCAGCCGCTCCCCCTTGCCACCGGCGAGAATGATCGCTTCCACGTAAGGCTTCCTCCTTCGACTATGGACCGTGCGGGTGAAAGAGCCCGAGCACCTTGGCGCGCAGCCCGAGGCGGCGCTCGTTGCCCGCGAGCAGGCGGGCGATGTTGTCCCGGTGCTGGACGATCACGACCGCCGCGCCCACCACAACGTAGGGCAGGTAGCGCGGATCGCCTAGCAACCACGTCAGCAGCACCGAGACGACGACGCCGCTGATCGAGCCGGCGGAGACGGTGTCGGTGGCGATGATGATGACCGCACCGATGGCAATGGTGATCGTGGCCACGAGGGGGTTGATCGCCAGGAGCGTACCGAACCCGGTGGCGACGCCACGCCCACCTCGGAACTCGGCGAAGACCGGCCAGTTGTGCCCCGCGATGGCGGCAAACGCCGCCAGCGTGTCGATCAGCGGCTGGAAGGCCGGGTCCACGCCCAGCGCGGTGCCCACGACGCGCCCCAGCAGGACCGCCAGGGCCCCCTTGCCCATGTCGATCAGGACGACCACGGCGGCCGCGCGCTTGCCGTAGCTGCGCAGGATGTTGGTGGCGCCCGTCTTGCCGCTGCCGCGGGTGCGGATGTCTTCGCCCGCCAGCCGCCGGCTCACCCACAGCCCGGTCGGGATCGAGCCGAGCAGATAGGCGAGCAGCGCCGCCACCCCCACCGCTACCGGCATCATCACCGCCCCCACCCAAGGCCCCCGCCCCGCTGATCCACGGCGATGCCAACGCTCCCGGCGGCCCGCCCCGCCTGACCCCCGACCGTCACAGACGGCGCCAAGTATAGCCCACGCCGCCGAGCCCGACAACGGCGCGCCGCTCTACTCCGGGGGAGCCATTCTCCCTTGCCAATGCCCCGCCGGGGTGGCAGCATGGGCTGCCGGCGAGTGTGGAGGAGGTACTGGGATGACGGTGCAGGACCGCGCCCGTGAGCAGCAGCCCGGATCGACGCTGGGGGCCACGGTCACCCCGCCGGACCATCGGCGCGCGCTGGAAGAAGCGGAACGCTGGTACGTCGATGACCGCTGGTACACGTTCCTGCGATACACGCTCGGCACGGCCCTGGGCGTATACTTTCGGATCCGTGTGACCGGGCTGGCGAACGTGCCGGCCGCCGGCCCCGCGGTGCTCGTCGCCAACCATCAGAGCTGGCTCGACCCGCTGCTGCTGGCCCGCTGCGTCCGCCAGCGGACCATCGCCTTCATGGCGAAGACCGAGCTGTTCGACATCCCCCTGGTGGGACACGTGCTGCGCGAGGTCGGCGCCTTCCCGGTCGCGCGCGGCGAGCGCGACCCGCGCTCGATCCGGCTGGCGCTCCAGGTGCTCCACGCGGGACACCTCCTCGGCATGTTCCCGGAGGGCACACGCAGCCGGCCCGGGCAGCTCGGCCCGTTTCACGGCGGCGCGATGCGCCTGGCCGAGAAGGTGGGCGCGCCCATCGTCCCCGCCTGCGTCGTCGGCAGCGGCCGACTCTTTCCCCGCGGCGCCCGGTTTCCCCGGCCCGGCATGATCTTTATCCGGTTCGGTCGGCCGGTGCAGATGGCCGACCTGGTGGGGCCCCGCCCCTCGCCCGAGCAGCGCGCCCAGGCGACGGAAACCGTTCGCCGGCGGGTCGCTGCCCTTATGCGAGGGGAGCGCGTTTGAGGCCCCTCCGGCACCGGGAGGGTCGCGCTGAACGCCCGTGCCCCCGGGTCGCGCATCGAGCGGACCAGTTGTGCCCTGCAGATCACGGGCTGCTGCTGCCCGACCGCTGTGGGCCGCGCGAATCCGCTCCACCGACCGTGCCCCGGTCCGGCGGTGTCCCGCGCCTCTCTATGCGGACGATCGCGAGCCGGGCGATTGCGCGCCCGGTTTGGGCGCCGAGGCTCAGTCCAGGGTGACCGTGGCGGCGGACGCCTCGGCGGCGAGATGCAGGCGCTGACCAGACCGAAGACGGGCGTAGTCGACCGGCGGCAGCACGACGACCGGCAGCCGGCGGCCGTACAGCTCCTCGGCCACGGCCGCCCCGACCGCGATGATCCCGTCCGGCTCCGCCAGCACGATCCCGATCGGCGCCGTGCCGCGCCGGATCGCCTCGGCCAGCACGCTGCTGCTCGAGCTCGAGCCGCGCCCCGACGGCATCACGAGCACGTGGCCCGTCAGGACAGCGCCGTGCTGCGGGTGGAGGCGGTCGACGATCCGCCCGGTGGCGGCGTCGAAGCCGCCCCAGAAGCTGAGCGGCTGCGCCAGCACCAGCGCCGTGCCGGCCGCCGCCCCCGGCGCGATCGCTCGCCCCCGGAGCCGCCTCGGCTCGGTCACACGGACCACCCCGATCCGGCTGATCCGGTTGAGGTGCCGGGTGAGCACCTGCATCGCCCGTGCCGGGTCACGGCTACCCCCTCACTCCTCGCCCCAGAGGGCGTCGTCGCGCCGCACCTCGCCCGCCACTGCCGAGGCGACGCATTCGCGCAGGCTCCCGAACACGACCTCGAGGCCCAGGTTGCCGGGCGCGTAGTAGGCCCACTTGGCGGAGTTGGTCATCACAGCGCCGTCGCGCCGGCCGATGATTGGGGTGATGTAGGTGCAGGTATCCACGACCAGGCGCACGCCCGCGCGCTCGAGCGTCGCCGGCCAGCCGCGCCGCTCGATCTCCGCCAGCACCCAGCGCCCAGTCGAGACGTAGAACTCCACGTCCGGGTGGACGCGCCGGCCCGCGAGCAGCGGGACGAGCTCGGCGAACTCGGCGACCGAGAAGTGGGGCGTGCCCAGGCTGACGGCGGCTAGGTCGCGCCGGTCGGTGCTGCTGAGCGCGTCGCGTGCCCGCCCCAGCTCCGCCGCGGTGATCTCGACGACGGCCTCCGGCGGCCGCCCCTGGAGGGCCGCGTCGAGGGTGGGCGCCTCCGGCGTCGAGCCGACGGCGTGGACGAGCGCGACCGAGCCCGATGACGCGGCGGCCGCGCCGAGCGCCTTCAAGCGGTCCTCGGCGACCCCCTCCGGCAGCCCGAGCAGCACGGGGATGCGACTGCCGCTCTGCAGCCCGATCAGGTGGCCGAGCACGGGGTAGGCGATCGGCTCGCCGAGGAGGCGCCGTGGCAGCCGCCGCAGGTCGAAGAGGATCTGACCGCGGCGGTGCTCGGTCAGGTGGAGGCCGGCGTCGGGCACCCGGCCCGTGATGGCGGCGCAGATGTCGCTGAAGTCGCCGTAGCGGTCGGTGCGGGCGCCAAGCACCGAGTTGGCGAAGACGATCGCGTTCGACTCGGCCCAGGCGACGTGCTCCCCGAAACGCGGGCGCGACGGCAACTGGTAGGGTGCACAGGTCCAGGTCGGCCGACAGCCGAGCGCGACGTAGGCGTCCATCAGGCGCCGGGCGGCGCGGCCCGTCTCAGCGTCGCCGCGGTAGCGCTCGGGGTGGAGCAGATCGAGAGAGCCGACGTTGAGCGTGGTCGGCACCCGCACCCGGCCGCCCAGCTGGACCAGCCGCTCGGCGAAGTCGAGACTTGCCTGCCCGTGGTAGAGGCAGCCGTCGATGTGCGCGGAGGCGACGTCGCGCAGCCGCGCCGCGCCACGGACACCGGCCAGGCGAACGACGATCCGCATCGCGAGCGCAGCCGCCGGACCATGCTCCCCCTGGAGCATCGCCAGGTCGAGCGGGGCGAGGCTTAAACCGGGCACGGAAACGTCCCGGCCGGATCGAGGGCACCGACGGCTACCGCGGCAGATGCAGCGGAACCGCGTTCACGCGTAGAGCTCCGGCGAGCCGCCAGGTCCGAGGCACCGGAGGGCACGGCAACGCCCGCGGCCGCGCCCCAACTGCTGGTTGAGCCGAGTGCCGCGACAGCCGACGCGTGGACAGGCACGGTCATGGTGCGACCGCCACCGCTACCCGGCCAAGCCGAAGGGGCTCCCGGCCGCCCGGCCGCCGGCGCCCCCGGTGGAAGCCGCGCGCAGGCGCCTGACGAGAAGCGGCAGGCCGATCGCGAGCGTGGCGAGCGCGATTACCTGCGCCTGGCGCAGATCGAGCGCGACGATCACGTCCTCGCGCCAGAAGGTGATGAAGAAGCGCCCGACCGAGTAGAGAACGAGGAACAGCAGGAACGGGGTGCCCGTGGGCAGGCCCAGCGGCCGCAGCGCCCAGAGCAGCGCGAAGATGCCCAGGTCGAGGGCGATCTCGTAGAGCGGCGTCGGCTGCGTCGGCACGCCCAGGAGTGGCCGGGGCAACAGCGCCTCGGGGTTGGTGTAGACGAGACCCCAGGGAACGGCCGTGGGGGCGCCCCAGGCGTCGCCGTTGATCGTGCAGCCGACGCGGCCGATCGCCATGCCGATCACGAGCGAGGGCGCCGCCAGGTCGGCCAGCCGCCAGAAGTCGAGGCCGCGCCGGCGCGCGTAGAGCACGCCCGCCAGGATCGCCCCGAGCACGGCGCCGCAGATCGCCAGGCCCCCCTCGTTGATCGCGGCGATGGCGAGTGGGTGCAGCGAGTAGTAGTCGAAGCGGTCGACCACGTGGCGAGCCGCGCGCCGAGGAGGGCGAGGATGCTACCCCAGACGCTCACGCCGAGGATGTCGTCCTCGCTCAGGCCGGCGTCGCGCCGATGCCAGAGTGCCAGCCAGACGCCGGCCAGTTGACCGGCCACGATCATCAGGCCGTACCAGCGCACCGCCAGCGGCCCGAGGCGCAGCAGGACGGGGTCGATGCCGATCTCGACGCCGTGCATGCGGCTCGATCAGACGAGCTGGCGGATCACCGAGACGACGCGCCCCTGGATGCGAAGCTGGTCGGCCGGCACCACGATCGGCTCCATCGTCGAGTTGGCGGGCTGGAGGCGCACCATGTTGTTGCGCTCCCGGTAGAAGCGCTTCAGCGTCGCCTGACCCTCGCCGGTCGGCCCGTCGGTGAGCAGTGCCACGACGATGTCGCCGTTGTTGGCGTTCTCCTGGGGCCGCACGATGACGAGGTCGCCGTCGTCGATGCAGTCCTCGATCATCGACTTGCCCTTGACGCGCAGGGCGTAGACGCCTTCCTGGGCGAGGTCGGTCGTCAGCGCGATCTGCTCGCGGTCGCGCTCCTCGACCGCCTCGATCGGCTGACCGGCGGCGATGCGCCCGACCACCGGCACGCTCAGCGTGACCACGTTGCCCTGGCGGCTGGGCGCGCCACCCCGGCCCACCAGCTCGATCCCGCGCGAGACGCGCTCGTCGCGCTGGAGATACCCCTCGCGCACCAGGATATTCAGGTTGTAGTCGACCACCGAGGTCGACGAGATGCCGACCGCCCGCCCGATGTCGCGCATCGACGGCGGGTAGCCGTGCTCCTCCACATACTGCTCGATGAACTCGAGCATGCGCTGCTGTCGCTCTGAGAGCCGATGTCCTGCCATCGCCGCTCCTCCTTGCCGTTGCCGCACCGAACACCCGTTCTAGGCGACAGCGTAGCACCGCGCTGGAGTCGCTGTCAAGCATTTCTGTCAAAGTTCGTGAACACGGGCAACTGCCGGGGAGACGCACAAAGGCGAGAACCCGAGCTGGGGGTCCTCGCCTGCGTGTTCGGACACGTTCGTGGGGCCGCGGCGACCTAGCCGGCGCTGGCGGCGGGCTGCGCCTGGTTGATGGCCAGCAGCCGGTTGTACTTGCGCATCAGGCGCGACTTGCGGCGGGCGGCATTGTTGCGGTGGATGACACCCTTGTTCTGAGCCTTGTCGAGCGCGCGGATCGCGCGCTTGATGGCGTCGAGCGCGTGCTCGTCCCCCTTCGCGATCAGGCCGACGGCGGTCTTGATGTAGGTGCGGATCGCCGAGCGGATCGGTTTGTTGCGCCGGCGGCGCCGCTCCGCCACCCGGATCATCTTCTTCGCGGACTTCGTGTTGGCCAAAAGCCGTTTCCTCCGTTCCTCTCGGGAACTCTTACCCTCTGCCCGGCCGCGTGGTCCCGGCCAGAATCGCCAAACAACGGCACGCCAGCCACGGCGCGCATTCCAGCGGAGAATGATACCAAACGCGCGGTCCCGTGTCGAAGTGGCGGCGTGCCGCGGCGCGGCCTGATGTGGTCAACGCGACGCCACGGCATACCGCTCGCGCCAGTCGAACCACCTGTGGTCGCCGAAGCCGTTCCAGGGACCCGGCACCGGTTCGAGGTCGGCGGCCAGCCGCTGCTCGGCCCCGCCGTCCGGCCGAACCGCCCAGAGCTCGGCCGTCGGCGGGGCCGACGTTAGCGCGGAGCGCGTAGATCGGCATGCCAACGGCCCGGCAGGAGAGGCACGGCTCGGTCGGGCGCAGCCCGACCGTGAGATAGCGGCCGCCCGGCGACCAGCACGGCTGATCGTAGCCGCCGTCCGCTGTCAGGTGGGGCTCGGTGCCGGTGGTCGTATCGAGGAGGCAAAGATCCCGTCCGCGCACGAAGGCGAGGCGAAGGTCAGGCCGGTCGATCCCGGCCGCGGCCCGGGCGGGCAGGAGCGTGGGGCGCGGGCCAACGCGACGCCGAGTGCCGCGCCGATGTCCGCGACCACCGTAAGCGCGAGCAGGG
>JBHOQZ010000356.1:0-10607 GCA_042408635.1 Chloroflexota bacterium | reverse complement strand
TGCCGCCCCTGGTCGCGCCGCCGCCCGCCGTCGCGGTCGGAGCGGCGCGCGCCCCGGCCAACCCCTACTTCAACCCCGGCGCGAAGGAGGTCTTCCAGAGCGCCGGCGTGGTGGTGCTCACCAACCGGCAGGTGCCGGCCGGGCGCAACCTCCAGCCGCCGATGCCGCGCGCGGCCGTGCCCTTGGCCGCGCCGCCCGGTGGCGCTCTAGCGGCGGCGCCGGCCGCCTCGCCTGCGGCCGCCGATTCGGCCGCCCAGCGGGCGAGTGAGGCGACCAACCAGGCGCCTCTGGCCGAGCTGCAGCGCGTGCGCCAGTTCTTCCCCGAAACGTGGTTCTGGGAGGAGCTGACGACCGACGGCGCGGGCCGCGCGACCAGGCGCGTCGAGGCACCCGACAGCATCACGACCTGGATGTGCCGGGCGGTTGCGCTCTCGAAGGAGCGGGGCCTGGGCATCGCCGAGGCGCAGTTGCGCGTCTTCCAGCCGTTCTTCGTCCAGATCGATCTGCCCTACGCCGCGATCCGCGGCGAGACGCTGCCCGCCAAGGTCGCGCTCTACAACTACACCACCGAGCCGCAGGGGTTCCAGGTCGAGCTCGAGCGCGCCGACTGGTTCGAGCTCCTCGACGAGGCGACCAGACAGGTCGAGGTCGGGCCCAACGGCCTGGCGGGCGTGTCGTTCCGCATCCGGCCCAGGGCGCTCGGGGTGGGGACGCTCAAGGTGACGGCGCGCAGCGCGCAGTCGGCCGACGCCATCGTCAAGGAGCTGATCGTCGAGCCGGAGGGTGTCGCGCGCGAGGTCGTCGAGAACATGGTGCTCAGCGACGGCACGCCGACCAGCGTCGAGTTGGCCGTGCCGCACGGCGCGGTGCCCGGCTCCGGCCGCGCCTTCGTCGCGCTCACCGGCAACGTGCTCGGCCAGGCGATGGAGGGGCTCGACCGGCTGCTCCAGATGTCGTTCGGCTGCGGCGAGCAGAACATGATCCTGTTCGCGCCGAACGTCTTCGTCTCGCGCTACCTGAAGGAGACCGGGCAGCTCAAGGTCGAGGTGCTGGCGAAGGCCGAGAAGCTGATGCTCACCGGCTACCAGCGCGAGCTCACTTACCGCCGCAACGACGCCAGCTTCTCGGCCTTCGGCAATAACGACAAGGAGGGCAGCCTCTGGCTGACGGCGTTCGTCCTCAAGACGTTCGCCCAGGCGCGCGGCCTGATCTACATCGACGACGCGGTGCTCCAGAGCGCGCAGGGCTGGCTCACTGGCCATCAGCGATCCGACGGCTCGTTCGAACCGGTCGGCTTCGTCCACCACCAGGAGTTGCTGGGCGGGCTGCAGGGCAAGACGGCGCTGACCGCGTTCGTGGCGATCGCGCTGCGCGAGTCGGGCGGCGACGCCGCCGCGGCGCGGGCCGTCGAGTACCTCGAGCGCAACCTCGACAGCGTCGACGAGCCGTACGCGGCGGCGATCACCGCCTACGCGCTCGGCCTCGCCAAGAGCACCCGCGCCGGCGCCGCGCTCGACCGCCTGATGCGGCTGGGCCGCGAGAGCGAGCAAGGGCTCTACTGGCCGAGCGGGACGGAGCCGCTCAACGCGCCCACGAACCGGGTGCCCGGCCGCCCGGCGAGCCTGGCCCCGCGCCCGAACCGCAGCGCGGCGATCGAGACGACCGGCTACGCCGCGCTGGCGCTGCTGGCGAACAACGATCGCCTGACGGCGGCGCGCGCGCTGCGCTGGCTGGCCGCCCAGCGCAACGCCAGCGGCGGCTTCGGCTCGACGCAGGACACGATCGTCGCGCTCCAGGCGATGGCGACCGCCGCCACGCTCATGCGCGCCGACCTCGACGCCACGGTGACGCTCTCGGCGGGCAACCTGCGGCGCGAGGTGCGGATCGAGCCGGCCAACGCCGACGTGCTCCAGATCATCGAGGTGCCGGCAGGTGGGACGCTGCGCCTCGAAATCGCCGGGCGCGGCGAGGTGATGGCCCAGGCCGTGACCCGCTTCAATCTGCCGCGGGTCGAGAGCGACGAGCCACCGGTCTTCGACATCCGCACCCGCTACGACACAACGCAGGTGGCGGTCGACGACCGGATCACGATCCGCGCCGACGTGACGTTCAACCCACCGGTGCCGCTCCAGGCGGGCATGGTGGTGGTCGACATCGCAGTGCCGACCGGCTTCGACGCGGTGACCGAGTCGCTCGACGTGCTCAAGGGCCGCGAGCCCAAGCTGAAACGCTGGGACGTGGCCGGGCGCAAGGTGATCTTCTACATCGAGGACCTCGCGCCAGGCGAGAGCGTCACGCTCTCCTTCCAGGCGCGGGCGCTCTACCCGGTGCGCGCCGAGCCGGTTGTCTCGCTCGCCTACTCCTACTACCGGCCGGAGTGGCGCGGCGAGGTGCTCGGCGAGCCGGTCGCCGTCTCGTAGCCCACCTCGAGCCGAGCCTCGATGCCCTCTCGGGCACCGAGGGTCGGCCACCGTGACGCCCTGGGCCGGAGCCATCGGCAAGCTCCGGCCCAGGGCGTCGCAACGGTTGGACACCTGGTCAGGAAGCCGCTCGACCGACGGTCGCAATAAGCGTTGCGAGCGCGAAGCGGCAACGGCGCCAGGGGCCGCGCGGGGGTGAGCCCCCGCGCTGAATCAGCGATGCCGGCTGAAGCCGGCTAAGGAGCGCTCGTGCCAGCCCCGGAGGGGCTTTGCACTGTGAGCCCGGGGGTGCCCCGGGCGGCTGTGCGGCGACCGACGACCGGAATACGTGCGCAGCCCTTGTCAGCCCCCGACGGGCATGGAACTCTCGGTCAACACGGCCGTCCCCGCGGGGCCCTACGAGCTGGCTCAGGCGGCTTCGAGGAGCTTCGCGACGCGCTGCTCGATCTCCTTGCGGCTCATGCCGCCGACGCGGATGTCGCGGATGACGCCGTCGCGGTCGATGAAGAAGGTCGACGGCAGCGCCGCCAGCGCGTACCTCAGGCTGGTGCCGCCGGTGCGATCGAGCAAGAAGGTCCAGGTGTAGCCGGCGTTGGCGACGAACTTCTCGACGTGCGCCGGCTCCTCGCGCAGGTTCACCCCGACCACCGCCAGCTCGGGGTAGCGGCGGTGCATGTCCTCGAACTCGGGCATCTCCGTCCGGCAGGGCGGGCACCATGTCGCCCAGAAGTTGAGCAACACGGGCCGGCCGCGCAGGCTGCTCAACGCCACCTCGTTGCCGCCAAGGTCGGTCAGCGTGAAATCGGGCGCGGGTGCGCCGACCTTCATCGGCTCGCCCACGCTCAGACCCGAAGCCACGAGCTGCCCGGTGCCGCTGACCGCGCCGCCACGGATGTCGGCGGTGCTACCCTGCTTGAACGTCTGGGCGAGCGCGATGGCAGCGAACATGAGCAGCCCGACGCCGACCATGATCACGATCGGGTTGATCCCGCCCCGGCGCGCCGCCGCGGTCGGCTCGCCGGGGCCGGTGCTGCCGGCCGGGACGCCGGCGGGTGCCGGCGGCAACGTGGATTGGTCAGTGGTCACGATGGTTCCTCCGCCTCGTCGCGGTTGGCTGTTCCCCCACCATCATAGCCCAGCGCCCGCCCCCTCGCGACACACCACCTCGCCCCGGGCGCCCGCCGCCCAATTGGAAATCGCCGAATTCACGCGTGGGTACGGTCGCCGGGCCGCATCGGCGCGCGGCCCGCCGGGTACCCGCTTGCGGCGGGGTGCTCGGCGGGCTTCAGCCCCGCCGACCGTACACCCGCGTCAATTTAGCAACTTCCATCAGCCGGCCGACAAGGACGCCCGAACAATTTCCGCACCTTGCATGTGTGCGGCGGGCGCGCCGCGGGGCACGGCCGGCTCGGGCTGACCGCGCGCTCGCTCTCGCACCGGTTGCATGGCCGGCGACGGGCCGGGTGGCGTTGACAGCCGGGGCGGGCGGGGTCGAGAATGCACCCAGCACGGGCAGGGGGTGGGCGGGTGAGGCTGAAGGACCGGGTGGTCGTCATCACCGGCGCGGCGGGCGCGATCGGCGGCGGCATCGCCCGCGCGCTCGGCGCCGAGGGTGCCCGCCTCGTGCTGATCGACATCGCCGCCGAGCGCCTCGAGCGCACGGCGCAGGCGTTGCGCGACGCCGGCGCCGCGGCCGAGGCGCTGCCGCTCGATATCACCGACCGGGTGGCGGTGTGCGCCGCCATGGGCGAGGTGGCCGAGCGTCACGGCCAGCTCGATCAGCTCTGGAACAACGCCGGGGTGGTCCAGGTCGGGCCGCTCCTCGAGATCGACGCCGAGGAGTGGCGGCGCGTCTTCGCCGTGAACGTCGAGGGGGCGCTCTACTGCACGCAGGCGGCGCTGCGCCACATGCTCGACCGGCCGCCCGACCCGGATTTCGGCTACCGCGGCAAGATCGTCAACGTCAGCTCGGGCGCTGCCGACCGCGGCCGGCCCATGCTGGCGGCCTACGGCGCGAGTAAGGCGGCGCTCAACCACCTGACCAAGAGCGTCGCCGCGGCCTTCGGCGAGCGCGGCATCTGCGCCGCCAGCCTCTACCCCGGCAGCGTCTACGAGGGGATGTGGCAGCAGATCGACCGGGTCTGGAGCGCGCTCGAGGGCCTGCCGCCGGGCGAGATGGGCCGCCGCCGCGCCGCCAATACCCCGACCGGCCGATTCCAGACGCCCGACGAGCTGGGGCGGATCGCGCGCTACATCGCGCTGGCGCCCGGGCTCGCGCTCAACGGCAAGATCGTCTATTCGGAACCTGCCGTGGTGGACGCCTGATGGCGATCGAGCTGGGGATCGCCACGCCCGCCGTGCCGCGCCTGGCGGCGGAGCTGGACGACGCCTTCTGCCGCTGGGCGCGTGGCCTCGGGGTGAGCGTGCTCGGCACCCACCTCGGTCCCACGCCCGACGATATCCCGCCGGCCGTGGCGCGCGAGGTGCGCCGGCGGCTGGCCGACCACGGCCTGCGGATCGTCCAGGCGACCGGGTTCAACCCGTGCATGGTGGGCGACGATCCCGCCCGGCGGCGCGCCGACCTCGAGCGGCTGACGCGCGCCTTCGCGATCGCGGTCGAGCTGGGCAGTCCGACCGTGCTTGCCGGCCCCGGCAGCCTCAACCCGGACCACCACTACGGCCCGCACCCGGCGAACCACACGCCCGAGACGCGGGCGCGGCTAGTCGAGTTCCTGCGCGCCGCCGCGCCGCGCGCCGCCGACGCGGGCGTCACCTTCCTCCTGGAGCCGCACCTGCTGACCGCGCTCGACACACCCGCACACATCGCCGAGGTCGTCCAGGCGGTCGGCTCGCCGGCCGTGCGCGTCAACTTCGACCCGCTCAACCTGCTCAGCAGCGTGGACGACGTCTACGACTCCAGCGCGGCGATGCGGCGCATCTTCGCTGTGCTGCAGCCCTTTTACCAGCCGAACGCGCACGCCAAGGACGTGGTCATCGAGAACGGCTTCGTGCTGCACATCAGCGAGGCGCCGGCCGGGCGAGGTGTGGCCGACCTGGCGACGCTGCTCGCGCTCGCGGACCGGCTCGGGCCGCGCGTGCCCGTGCTGGTCGAGCACTTTCCACCCGCCGACGTGCCGGCCAGCCTGGCCGCGCTCCGCCTGGCTGCCACCCGTGCCGGTGTTGAGATCGTGCTGAGCTGAAGCTCGCCTTGACGCAGGCGCTGGCGTTCGCTACCATCCGGGGACAGCGTGAATAGCGTGAACGGCGACGACCAGGACGAGTAACCGCGGCGCCGGCCCCAGCGAGGGGGGGGCAGAACGGTGTGAGCCCCCTGGCGGTGCGCGGCGAAAACCCCCTGCGAGCCGGCCGTCGAACCCGCGCCCCGGCGCGGTAGTAGGCGGCAACGGCCCCGCCCCGTTAGCGGCGGAAACGAGCGCGGTCCGGTCCCCTGCTGCCCCGATCGCGGAGGTGGCGGGCTGGGCGACCGCGGAAGTTGGGTGGAACCACGCACGGCGCCTCGCGTCCCAACCGGGACGTGAGGCGCTTTCCGTTTTCGAGGAGGAGAACAGCGTGGCCGACATCAAAGAGCAGGAACAGGAGCCCATGTCCGGGCCGCCCGCGGCGGCAACGTCGAACCCCGACATCCCCGAGTCGGAGCGGGCACCGACGATGACGCCGCTCGAGCGCATGCGCCACTCCGCCGCCCATGTGCTGGCGGACGCGGTGCTCGAGATCTTTCCCGAGGCGAAGCTCGGCATCGGGCCGCCGATCGACGAGGGGTTCTACTACGACTTCGACCTGCCCCGCACGCTCACGCCGGATGATCTCACCGACATCGAGGCGCGCATGCGGCGCATCATCGAGTCGAACGTGCCGTTCGAGTACAGCACGCTGCCGCGCGCCGAGGCGGAGCGGTTCTTCCGCGAGCGCGGCCAGGACTATAAGCTCGAATTGATCCGCGACCTCGACGAGCCGGAATACGGCATCTACACCTCCGGCAAGTTCGTCGACCTCTGCCGCGGGCCGCACATGCCGCGCACGGGCGACATCGGCCCGTTCAAGCTGCTCAGCGTGGCCGGCGCCTACTGGCGCGGGGACGAGCACCGGCCGATGCTGCAGCGCGTCTACGGCACGGCGTTCCCGACGCAGGCCGAGCTCGACGACTACCTCCACAAGCTCGAGGAGGCGGCGCGCCGCGACCACCGCAAGCTCGGGCGCGAGCTCGACCTGTTCGGCGTCTCCGACGAGGTCGGGCCCGGCCTCATCATCTGGTACCCCAAGGGCGCGGTGATCCGGCAGGAGATCGAGAAGTTCTGGTACGAGGCGCACCGGCAGGCGGGCTACGAGACCGTCTATACACCCCACGTCGGCCGGGCCGCGCTCTGGCAGCGCTCGGGCCACCTCGGCTTCTACAAGGAGAACATGTACGCCGAGATGGATATCGAAGGGCAGGGCTACTACATGAAGCCCATGAACTGCCCCTTCCATATCCAGGTCTACCAGTCGCGGCTGCGCAGCTACCGCGACCTGCCCGTGCGCCTGGGCGAGCTGGGCACGGTCTACCGCTACGAGAAGGGCGGCGTGCTGCACGGGCTGCTGCGCGTGCGCGGCTTCACGCAGGACGACGCCCACATCTTCTGCCGGCCCGACCAGATCGAGGACGAGATCGTCGGCGTGATCGACCTGACGAAGTACCTCCTCGGCGCCTTTGGCTTCGACGAGTACGAAGTCTTTCTCTCGACGCGCCCCGAGAAATCGATCGGGGAGGACGCGCTCTGGGAGGCGGCCGAGAACGCGCTGCGGCGCGCGCTCGAGCGGCGCAACATGGCCTACCAGGTCGACGCCGGCGGCGGCGCCTTCTACGGACCGAAGATCGACATCAAGATCCGTGATGCCCTCGGCCGCGCCTGGCAGTGCACAACGATCCAGTTCGACTTCAACATGTCCGAGCGGTTCGACCTTGAGTACATCGGGGAGGACAACAAGCCCCACCGGCCCTATATGGTCCACCGGGCGTTGCTCGGCTCGCTGGAGCGGTTTTTCGGCGTGCTGATCGAGCACTATGCTGGCGCCTTCCCGGTCTGGCTGGCGCCGGTGCAGGCGGTCGTCGTGCCGATCGCTGACCGGCACGTCGAGTACGCCGAGCGCGTGAAGGCCGAGCTGGAGGCGGCCGGCCTGCGCGTCTCGGTCGACGCGCGCAATGAGCGCATGCAGCTCAAGATCCGCGACGCCCAGCTCCAGAAGGTGCCCTACATTCTTGTGGTGGGCGACAAGGAGGCGCAGGCGGGAGCTGCCGCGGTGCGTCTGCGCTCGGGTGAGAACCTGGGCGCCGTGCCAGTGGCCGAGATCACCGCGCGCATCGCCGAGGAGGCGCGCACTCGCGCGCTGCCCGGCCGAGCCGCCGCCCAGGCGTAGCGCCGGGCGGAAGACACCACCCCGGGGCGCCGGGGCGGCAGCTTGCCCCCGCGGCGCCCCCCGCGCTCGGGCCACACCTCCCCGGTCGAGGCCGCGCGAGCGGACGGCGCGGTGCCGCCTGCTCGCGTCGTCGTTGTTCACGCACCTGGAGGATGAGATCGATGCTGGGACCGCTGATCGTGGGCGAGCAGATCGCGCTGGCGCCGCTGGGTGCCGAGCACCTGGAACCGTTCTGCCGCTGGTTCGCCGACCAGGAGGTCATCCGCTACCTACTCGTCCAGTTCCCGCCCTCGCTCAAGCAGGAGCAGGAGTGGTACGACGCGATGGTCAGGGACGAGCGGCGCATCAACTGGGGGATCTTCGTCGACGGCACGCTGGTCGGCACGACTTCGCTCGAGGGGATCGACTGGCGCAACCGGCACGCCTCGAGCGGCACCGTGATCGGGGACAAGGCGTACTGGCGCCGCGGCATCGGCTCGGAGGCGATGCGGCTGCGCACCGACTACGCCTTCCGCCAGCTCGGCTTCGAGAAGCTCAAGTCGAGCGCCTTCGCCGAGAACGCCGCCAGCCGCGCCAGCCTGGCCAGGGCCGGCTACCGTGAGATCGGCATCCAGCGGCGCGAGTACTTCCGCGAGGGCCGCTGGCACGACGTGGTGCTGCTCGAAATCCTACGCGAGGAGTGGGCAGCGCACCCCAACTATCAGGGCCGAGGGGAGAGCTCGGGCTGAGCCACGACGCCCGGCCCGCCGACCGGTTGCGCTCTAGACGGGACATGGTATCATCTAACGCGATCAGATCGATACCGTATATCAGCTAGATGGCGCCCGTGCGCCCGGGAGAGGATACTCATGCCCCGCCGATTCCGGTTCATCGGTTCTGCGCTCGTCGTGCTCGCCGCGCTCGCGTTGCTCGCGGCGCTCGAGCCGCGGCTCCTCGGCCCGGCCTCGCTCGCCCAGCCGCGCCGCCTGAGCGTGGTCGCGACCACGACGCAGATCGCGGACATGGCGCGCCACGTGGCGGGCAATCGCGCCGACGTGGTCTCGATCCTGCCGCTCAACGCCGACGCGCACGACTACGAGCCGACGACGGACGACGCGCGCCGCATCGCGCAGGCCGACCTGGTGCTCCAGAACGGTCTCGGGCTCGAGAAGTTCGTCGCGGACCTCGCCAGGAATCGCCGATCCGGCGTCCCCCTGGTGACGGTCACGGACGGGATCACCCCGCGCAGGGCGGAGGCGGACCACGCCGAGCCCGACCACGGCGCCGTCGATCCGCACGTCTGGTTCGCCGTGCCCAACGCCATCACAATGACGCTCAATATCCGCGACGCCCTGATCGCGGTCGACCCAGCGGGCGCCGACACCTACGGCGCGAACGCGGCAGCCTACACCCGCGATCTGCAGCAGCTCGATGCCGACATCTTCGAGCAGATCGGGCAGGTGCCACCCGAGCAGCGCCGGTTCGTCTCGAACCACGACGCCTTCGGCTACTACTGCGACCGCTACGGCCTCACCTTCGTCGGCTCGGTCATCCCGAGTCTCGATTCGGAGGCGGAGCCCTCGGCGGCTGACGTCGCCAAGCTAATCCAGGCGATCCGGACACAGAACGTCAAGGCGATCTTCGTCGAGGCGGCGCTCAACCCGACGCTGGCCGAGCGGATCGCGCGCGAGACGGGCGTCAAGACCTACGTGCTCTACGGCGACAGCCTCGGTCCGCCGGGCTCCGGCGCCGACACCTACATCGGCATGATGCGGTGGAACACTGAGACGATCGTCAAAGGCCTGTTGGGAGGCTGAGCGCGATGACCTCCCTCACCTCGCTTGGCACCGAGCGTCGGTCGGCCACCCAGCCCGGGCGACCGGGCCCCGGCGCGGCCGCCCCTGCCGTGAGCGCGACGGGCCTGACCGTGCGCTATGGGGACTGGGTCGCGCTGCGCGACGTCACCCTCACCCTTCAGCCAGGGGAGCTGATCGCGCTGATCGGGCCAAACGGCGCGGGCAAGAGCACGCTCATCAAGGCGATCCTCGGGGTGGTGCCGATCGCCAAGGGGAGCGTTAGGGTGCTCGGGCAGCCGATCCGGCACGTCCACGCTGAGGTAGCGTACGTGCCGCAGCGCGAGCAGGTCGACTGGGACTTCCCGGTGACGGTCGCCGACGTGGTGCTGATGGGGCGCACGGTCCGGCTCGGCTGGCTGCGGCAGCCCGGGCGGCGCGACCACGAGCTGGTGCGGGCGGCGCTCGAGCAGGTGCGGCTGGCCGACCGCGCCGATGCGCAGATTGGGGAGCTCTCGGGCGGCCAGCAGCAGCGCGTCTTCCTGGCGCGGGCGCTGGTGCAGGAGGCGCGCATCCTCCTCCTCGACGAGCCGCTGGTGGGCGTCGACCCGGCGAGCCAGGAGGTGATCCTCGACCTGCTCGTTGAGCTGGCGCGTGGCGGTCGCACCGTCGTGATGGCGACGCACGACCTGCCGACCTCCGCCCGGATCGCCGATCGCCTGGTGCTGCTCAACGGCCGGGTGGTCGCGGCCGGCCCGCCGGCGGCGGTGTTCAACGCCGATACGCTGGCGGCGACCTTCGGCGGCGGGGTCATCATCACCGGCGCGCTCGACCACGCCGTCCATCATGGGATTGCGCCGCGTCCCCTCTACGTCGATGCGGTACTGCCCGGCGACGCGCTCTCGGCCGGGTCGGCGCACCCCGCGACTGCCGGCACGGCCGCCTGCGATCACCGCCCCGCCGCTGACGCGGGGCGGGGCTGGGCGGTGCGCGGCGGGGC
>JBHOQZ010000355.1:0-5856 GCA_042408635.1 Chloroflexota bacterium | reverse complement strand
ATCCTCTACGCCATCGCCGATCCGCGCGTGCGCTATACCTAGCCCGGTGCCTGCCCACCCCCCAGCGATCACGACGGGCCAGGCGCTGGGCGGGGCCGTAGGCCGTCCGTACCCCCTTGGCGTCAGGGCGTACGGTTATCGGGCCGTTGGGCCCGCGGTGGCCTTTGATCGCAACCGGGCGCGCCGCAGGAGGTACCACATTGAGTACGACGACCACGATCGCCCGGGCGCGGCCGGGCGCGTCGATGGCCGAGCCGGTGCTGCTCCGGCGGCGTTCCGCCTGGTCGCGATTCCGGCGCCACCGGATAGCGGTCGTGGCGCTCGGCGCACTCGTCGGGCTCCTGCTGCTGGCGATGTTGGCACCGGTCGTCGCGCCCTACGACCCTGATGAGCAGAACCTGCGGCTCGTGGTGAACGGTCGACCGGCCGGCCCGAGCCTCGCCCACCCGTTCGGCACTGATCAGCTCGGGCGCGACTACCTCTCGCGCGTACTGTTCGGGGCGCGAATTTCCCTGGCGGTGGGGCTCGGCGTGATGGCGTTCTCGATCTCGGTCGGCACGGTGCTGGGCGCGCTCGCGGGCTACTTCGGCGGCCTGCCCGAGCTCGTGATCATGCGCGTGACCGACGTGCTGCTGTGCTTTCCGCCGCTGCTGTTCCTGTTGGCGGTGCAGGCGACGGTGCCCAACCCGAGCGTGCCGGTCGTGATCTTCATCATCGGGCTGGTGTACTGGATGACGGTGGCCCGGCTGGTGCGGGCGGAGATCCTCTCGCTGCGGGCGCGCGAGTTCGACGAGGCGGCACGAGCGCTTGGCTAGCCGCCGCTGCGTATCCTCTTCCGCGAGGTGCTGCCCAACGCGCTCAGCCCGATCGTGGTCGCCGCCACCCTCGGCGTGCCGGCCGCCATCCTGACCGAGTCGACACTGTCGTTCCTGGGCCTGGGGATCCAGCCGCCGACCGCGAGCTGGGGCAACATGCTCACCAGCGCCGTCAAGTACCTGCGCGAGGGCGCCTGGTGGATCGGCTTCTTCCCTGGCCTGATGATCTTCATCACCGTACTCGCCTGCAACTTCGTCGGGGATGGTCTGCGCGACGCCCTCGACCCGCGCGACGCCCGGCGGCTCGGCTGAGACTTCGCTCGCTCCCTCGGCCGGCCGAAGCCGGCAAACCGAGCCAGCGGTTGATCTGACGCTGCCCGACAGCCGCCCCACCGAGCAGCCTCGGCCGTCGCCACCGTGGACGCGGCGTTACCCGAGCGTGCCGTACTCGACGAAGCGAGTGGGCGTCACGCGCAGGATCACCGACTGTGAACCGTCCCAGCGCTCGAGGTAGGCGCGAACGGCCGCCTCATCCTGCAGGTAGCGCTCGACTAGGCGGCGCCTGAGCGCCTCGTCCGGTGGCCGCGTCACCGCGGCGGTGCCCTCGACCATCACGGCGTAGTAGGGCCGTGTCCGTCGGTCGACGACGAGGCTGACGCGCGGGTCGCGCTCGACGTTGGCCCGCTTGCGCGCCCGGCGGTGGCACGAGATCAGGAAGACGCCGTCCTCGTAGAGATACCAGACGGGCATCGCGTGGGGCGCCCCGCGCGGGTCGTTGGTCGCCAGCACCGCGATCTGCGGCTCGCGCAGGAAGGCATCGCGCCGTTCAGGGGTCTCGGCCATCGTCCACCTCTGGGGCTGATCGCCGCGCGTCGCACGTGCTAGCGCGCGGCGGGTAGGATTATCTGACGTCTGGCGGCAGAGGCTTTCCAGACGCAGTTGCCGGACCGCTCCTACCGCGCGGCGGCTAGGGTCGTTTGCAGTCTGGCGGCGGGCGGGTCAGGCGGGCGGCGGCGCCGGCGTTGCGGCAGGCCGGGCGCGGCTCGGCAGGAGCGCGAGCGTGCCGACCGAGACGAGGAGCGCGACGTTGGCGGTCAGCAGCGCCGTGGCGATGTCGGCGCTCTGCCACCTCGCTGCCGCGACCAGCGCGCCGGCCGCGTTGCCCACCTGGCCCAGCCCGCTCACCGTGCCGAAGGCGTGCCCGCGCACCGCCGGATCGGTGACGTCGGCCGGCACCGCCATCACACCGGCCACAAACGAGGTCGTGGCCCCATCCGACACGAGCGTGAGTGCGTAGAGGACCGGCAGCGGCAGCCCCAGCACGAGCGCGAGCAGACAGGCGGCAAGCGGTAGACACGAGAGCTGGGCGATGCAGGCCTGGCCGAGGTGGTCAGCCAGGCAGGCGAAGGGCGGTCCGAAGACCACGCTGACTAGTCCGTAGATCGAGAAGAGCAGGCGAGTGTCGAGCGCCGTCCAGCCAAGTACCGTGGTGGCGAACGGCGCGAACGCCATGGTGACCACGCCGGGCCAGGCGAAGTCGACCATCTGCGCTACCACGATCACCGCCGTCGCCCCCGACAGCCGGCCGCCGGAGCGGTGGCGGTCGGACCGTGGCACGACTGTTGCATTGAATGAAGGGCAAGAAGCCCGGTTTGCGGGCGGAGCACTCAAAGCGGACGCGGATGCGTCCGGCTGATCCGGTCTCACAGCGTGAGGAGGAGATAACTCATGGCTCTCGATCCTGGTGGCCTGCTTGGTTGGCTCATCGCCGGCCTCATCGCCGGTTTCCTCGCCGGCCAGGTGATGCGCGGCGGCGGCTACGGCATCGTCGGCGACATCATCCTCGGCATCGTCGGCGCGTTCGTGGGTGGCTTCCTGGCGACGCTGCTCGGCTTCGGCGGCGCTGCCGGCTTCTGGGGCACGATCGTCGTCGCCTTCCTCGGCGCGATCGTCGTGATCGCCATCGCGCGCGCCCTGACGGGCAACCGCACCACGCTCTAGCCCGCGCGGGCGGGCGCCGGGCCCGGTTAAACGGGTGACGGCAGGAGCCAGACAGAGCAGAGGTGGCAGCCGATCGGCTGCCACCTCCGCTCCATCCTGGTTCGGTTCCACGCCGCCCGCACGCTTTCGGCGACTCGACAGAAGGTGCTATAATCCCTCGGCGTCGCGTCCGGGCCCTGGCGACGCGGGAGAGGCATGCAACTGCGCGAATACCTTCGCATCGTCCTGGCGCGCTGGTGGCTCGTGCTGCTGGCCGTCGTCTTCGCCGGCGCCGCCGCGTACCTCTACACGCGCACCCAGACGCCGGTCTACCGCTCGACCGGGACACTCGTCCTGGTGCCGGCCCGCCCCGACAACGGCCAGACGCTGGCTGCCCAGAACCTCAGCCGCCAGGCGCCCGCCGTCATCACCACCGAGCGCATGGCGCGCGCGGTCGACGAGCGCGGGCAGTTCGACCTCGGACCCGACGCGCTCAGGTCGAAGGTACGCGCCAGCGCGATGACCGAGCAGGCGCTGATCATCCTCGAGGTCAGCGACACCGACCCGGAGCGCGCGCGACGCATCGCCTCGGCCTACCTCCAGGAATACGCCGAGCGCCAGGCGGACGGCATGGCGACGGTGGACCCGCGCGACCGGATCAACGCCGAGGTCAACGACCAGCCGCGCCGCGGCGAGCAGATCGTGCCGCAGACGCGCAACACCGTGCTGGCCGGGGTGCTCCTGGGCCTGGCGGTCGGCGTGGCGCTCGCCTTCGCCGCCGAGTGGCTCGACGACACCTACCACGGCGTGGAGGACGTCGAGCGCGGCACCGGGCTGGTCGTCCTGGGCGCCATCCCGCAGGTCTCGTCGCGCGCGGGGGGCCGCGCGCAAGGGGTGATCGGTGCTCAAGCTAGGTAGTCGGAGCGCGGCCGAGGCGATCCCGGCCTCGCCGCGCGACCTGGTCACGCTCGCCGAGCCGCGCTCGCCCGCGGCCGAGGCGTATCGGACGCTGCGCACGAACATCCAGTTCGCCAGCCTCGATCGCCCGCTGCGCACGCTCCTGGTCACCTCGCCGGCCGCCAACGAGGGCAAGACGACGACGCTGGCAAACCTGGCCGTGACCTTCGCCCAGGCGGGCAGCCGCGTGCTGCTGGTCGACTGCGACCTGCGCCGGCCGACGCTCCACACACTCTTCGGCGTGGACAATGCCGTCGGCCTGACCAGCCTGGTGCTCGAGGAGACCCCGTTCGACCGCGCCCCGCTGCTGGCGACCGGGGTGGACAACCTGCGCCTGCTGCCCAGCGGCCCGCTGCCGCCCAACCCGGCCGACTTCCTCGGCTCGGCGCGGTTCGAGCGCACGATCGGCGCGCTCTTGACCGAGGCCGATCTGCTGCTGTTCGACGCGCCGCCCGCCATCGCGGTGGCTGACGCGGCGGTGCTGGCCCGCCGCGTCGACGGGGTGCTGCTCGTGCTCGAGGCGGGCCGGACGAAGCGCGACCACGCCCTCAAGGCGAAGGCGCAACTGGAAAAGGTGGGGGCGAACCTGCTCGGGGTCGTCCTCAATGGTGTGAAACCGGACGCGAACATCTACGCGTATTAGCCGCTGTTTGACGGGCAGGGTGCCGGGGGCGCGTCGGCGCTTGCCGCGGTGACCCGTGGCCCGAGGGAGGGTGAACGTGAAGCGATTGCTGGTGACAGGTGGGGCGGGGTTCATCGGGAGCAACTTCGTCCGCTACATGCTGGAGAAGTACCCCGACTACGAGATCACGGTGCTGGACGCCCTGACCTACGCCGGCAACCTGGACAACCTGGCCGACGTGGCGGCCAACGTCGGTGAGCCGCGCTACCGCTTCGTCGAGGGAGACATCGCCGACTTCAGTTGTGTCAACGAGCTGGTGCCGGAGCACGACGCGATCATCAACTTCGCGGCCGAAACGCACGTCGACCGCTCGCTCATGGCGCACGAGCCGGGCAAGTTCATCATGACCGACGTCTACGGCACCTGGGTGCTGCTCGAGGCCGCCAAGAACTTCGGCGTCGAGCGCTTCGTCCAGGTCTCGACCGACGAGGTCTACGGCTCGGTGCCGGTGGGCCACTCCTCCGAGCGCGATCCGCTCGTGCCGCGCAGCCCCTACTCGGCCAGCAAGGCCGGCGGGGAGATGATGGTCTACGCCTACCACGTCTCGCACGGCGTGCCCACGATCATCACGCGCGGCTCGAACACCATCGGCCCCTACCAGTACCCCGAAAAGGTCGCGCCGCTCTTCATCACCAACGCCATCGACGACAAGCCGCTGCCGGTCTACGGCGACGGCAAGGCCGTGCGCGACTACATCTACGTGATCGACCACTGCGAGGCGATCGACCTCGTCCTCCACGACGGTGAGGCCGGCGAGACCTACAACATCGGCGGCGGCAACGAGGTCGACACGATCCAGCTCTCCGACGCGATCCTGCGCCTGCTCGGCAAGCCGGCCGAGCTGCGCCAGTTCGTCGCGGACCGGGCGGGCCACGATCGGCGCTACGCGCTCGACACGAGCAAGATCGAGGCGCTCGGCTGGCGGCCACGCCACACGTTTGCTGCGGCCATCGAGAAGACGGTAGCATGGTATGTCGAAAACGAGTGGTGGTGGCGCAAGATCAAGTCGGGTGAGTACCTCGAGTACTACCGCAAGAACTACGGCCACCGCGTCAACGCCTGAAATCGCGGACCGGCACGCGCGGCACGGGGCCAGGGAGAGGCCGGACACGGCGCTCCCTGGCCCCGTGTCGTCCCGGCCCCGCCCCCTGGAGAGGCTGAGATGGTGCAGCAGCGCCCCCCGACCCCCAGTCCCCTGACACCAACGAACGCATCGGCCGAGCTGCCGGGCCCGCGCTCGACGGCGCTCTTCTCCCGCGCCCTCGAGCACATCCCCGGCGGTGTCAACAGCCCGGTGCGCGCCTTCAAGGCGGTCGGCGGCGCGCCCGTCTTCATCGAGCGGGCCGCCGGCTCGCGCCTGTGGGACGTCGATGGGCGCGAGTACGTCGACTACGTGATGTCGTTCGGCCCGCTCATCCTCGG
>JBHOQZ010000353.1:0-7644 GCA_042408635.1 Chloroflexota bacterium | reverse complement strand
CCGAGGCCGCGGCGGATCGACCAGCACCGGGATCGGCCAGCCGCGCCCGAGTGCCCGGGCGCCGCGTAGCGGCCGACGCCGCTGCGCTCGACCTACACGAACAGCTCCTCGACCGGGATCGCCAGGCCGGGAAACGGCTCCGGCCGGAACACCTCGCCCGCCGCGAACCGGCCCGCGAGCTCGTAGCCCTGCCCGCTCGGGCCATACGCCTCGAGTGCCCGCCCACGCACGTCCACCAGCCAGTAGTGCGGGACGCCGGCCGCCGCGTAGCGCTGGAGCTTGACGCCGCGGTCGCGCGCCTCCGTGCTGGGCGAGAGCACCTCGACGACCAGGTCAGGCGCGCCGAAGATGCCGCGCGGGCGCAGGATGGCGGCGCGCTCGCGGGAGACGTAGACCAGGTCCGGCACGACGCCGTTCGCGTCGTCCAGCACGATGCCGACCGGTGCCGGGACGACGTGACCGAGGCCGTGGCGTTTGACCCAGGCCCCGACGCTGAGCATCAAGTTCGCGACCACCGCCTGATGGAGCAAGTCGGGCGGCGGGTTCACGACCAGCTCCCCCTCGATCACCTCGAAGCGGTTGCCGTCGGCCGGCGTGTGCCAGATCGCCTCGGCCCGGTGGCGGACGCGCCCCGTCGACATGGACATGCTGCACCTCGCTCCGCCGCATTCTAGCACCCGTCGCGCGGGGTGGGCCGGCTGCCCGCGCGTGGAGGCACGGGCCGCTCGCCCGCTGGCACTAGACCGCCACCGTCGGCCTCTCGGCCCCCGACCTGGGCAGGGATGGACGGGCTGATAGCCCGGCGGCGCGGCGCTCCGGCCCGGGCTCGCGCTGGGGCCAACCGCCGCCGGCACCAGAGTGAGGCGGCCCACCTACCCCATTGCCGGGGCCGGTGGGCCGCTTCGCGCGGGTCGGTAGACTGCCGGGAAGTGGGGTGACTGGGTCAGTCGGGGCGGGAGCGCCGGCGGAGCCCCCAGCCGCCGAGCAGGCAGCCAAGGGCGGTCAGGGTCAGCCCGGCGGCCGCGGCGAGCGGGAATTGCTCACCGGTGCGCGGCAGCCCGGTCGACGTGGTGGCGCCGCTGGCCGGCGTGGCCGCCGCCACCGGGATGTTGCCGCAGGCGACGTAGCGGCTGATGTTCTGCGCCGACTCGTGCAGGTTGATCGCGGTCGCCGACGACTGGATCTGCGCCAGCGTGGCATTGACCATGGTCGTGGATGTGCCATTCTCGACATTGTTGAGCGGGTACTTGGGTGTCGGGTTCAGGTTGGCGCAGGTGCCGTCGTGGATGTGCGCCGGCTCGCTCGCCCCGGCGGGCTCGCCCGTCACCCGGATGACGACCTGGGTCTGGTTGCCCATCGGCGTCAGCGTCGCGGTGCCCGAGACGCCGGAGTTGTTCTGCGCTCCGAGGTTGACCGTCACCGCCTGCTGGGCGGCGGCGGGCTGCCACGTGGCGACCAGCCCGAGGCCGAGCCCCAGGACGAGCGCGAGAGCCGCTACCAATCGAACCATCATGCTGCTTTACTCCTTTCCATTCGCGACGGCTGCGCTGAGCCCTGGACCACCATCCGCAACTTCCATACCTTGCGCACCGGCGGACCAGGCGAAACACTGAGAGTCAGACAGGTTGCCCCTGCCGCAGCTACCGCGTGATTTGCCCACCGGCACGAGCGCGCCGGGGTGGCGCCGCGCCCGGACGACCCGAACCAGGCCCGCCCGGCCCGACCCGACACTGCCGCGGTCGCCGGCGGTTCGCTCGGGACCTGGTTGCCGCCAACAGTCCGGTGGTCCATGCTCTGGGCCGGGTTCGGCCGGGAGCCGGATCGACGTTCGAGGTGGCATGCGAACGGGCGGGGCAGGCGTTCGAGCGCGGCTCGGGGCGGCGTTAGCCATCGAGGGCTGGAGCGTGACGCGGCGTCGCCCGGGTCGGGGTGGCGCCGGGACCAGGAGGAGCCGCTGATGGCCGAGCCGGTGCGATGGATCGAGTATCCGGGGACGCGCGCGGAGATTTATGAGCGCTACCTCGTCCCGGCGCTGTTCGGGCCCTTCGCCCATGACCTGCTGACCCGGGTGGGGCTGCAGCCGGGCGAGCGGGTGCTCGACGTCGCTTGCGGCACCGGCGTCGTCGCCCGCCTGGCGGCAGAACGGGTCGGCGCGGGAGGCGCGGTCGTCGGGCTGGACCTCAATCCCGGCATGCTCGCGGTCGCGCAGTCTCAGCCGGACGGACGCGCCGTCGCCTGGCTCTTGGGGAGTGCCCTGGCACTGCCATTCGCCGATCAGTCGTTCGACGTCGTGCTCTGCCAGCAGGGGGTGCAGTTCTTCCCCGACCCCCTCGCGGGTTTGCGCGAGATCCGCTGGGTGCTGCGCCCGGGCGGACGGGCTGCGCTCTCCGTCTGGGGCCCGATCGATCATTGCCCGGCGTACGCGGCGCTGGCCCGGGTCCTGGCCCGGCACGTCGGTCCGGCGGCGGCCGCGCTCCCGCCGTTCGCCCTGAGCGACCGTGGCGCGCTCCAGCGCCTCCTGCACAGCGCCGGGTTCCGCGACGTCGCCGCGACGGTGGTCGTCCGAACCGTCCGGTTCCCCTCGGCCGCCGCGTTCGTCAGCCAGGTGGCCGCGGGTGCGCCGACGCTGCTCGGCGCCCTCGCCGGCGTGGACCAGCCGACGCGCGATGCGGTCCTCGCTGCTGCCATCGCCGCGCTCGCGCCGTTCACCGACGGCAGCGGCCTCAGCTTCCCCGTTGAGTGGCTGCACCTGACCGCGGTGCACTGACCACCACCGCCCGGGGCTGGAAGGTGCAACGGGTGGCCCGCGCGGCCGGGGAGGGTCAGGGGGTGGGTGGGCGGTGCCAGAGGTCGTGGAGGCGTTCGAGCAGGCGGGCGCTGACGGGCAGGTCGAGGCCGGCGGCCGCTGCGCAGCTCTGCACCGAGCGCAGGTCCTTGTCGAGGATGTCGAGCGTGGTGCCGGGGTGGTACTCCTCCCACCAGCGCCGGCAGAACGCCCAGTGCTCGGCCGCCCACGAGTTACCGGTGCCGTGTTTGACGATCGGCAGCACGTCGTCGGCGGTGAGGCCGAAGTGCGCCGCCAGCGTGAGCCCCTCCGCAACGCCGGCCAGCGCGGCCGAGAGCATGATCTGGTTGGCGAGCTTCGCCGCCTGCCCCATGCCGGGCCGCTCGCCGACGTGGAAGATGTTCGTGCCGAAGCAGCCGAGCATGCCGAGTAGCGGTTCCACCACCTGCCGCTCGCCCGCCAGCATGATCGCGAGCGTGCCCTGCTCGGCGCCGATCTGCCCGCCGCTGACCGGGGCGTCGACCAGCCGCATGCCGTGTCCGCGCGCCGCCTCGGCGAGCCGCACCATGGCGCCTGGGTCGAGCGTGCTCATCACGATCACGGTCAGGGCGTTTCTGCCGGCCGCAGCCAGGCCGTCGGGGCCGAACAGCACCGCCTCGGTCTGCGGCAGAGTCCGCACGATGCTCACGACCACGCCGTCGCACGCCTCTGCCACCGCGCGGCAGGAGGCGGCGGCCGCGACGCCGTTGGCCTCGGCCTGGCGCAGCGCCTCCGGCGACACGTCGTAGCCCACGACGCGCCAGCCGCGCCGGACGAGGTTGGCCGACATCGGCAGTCCCATCTCGCCCAGCCCGATGAACCCGATCGTCGCGCCCGGCGCGCCCGCCCATGCCATCGCCCGCCTCCTCGTCTGCCTTCAGAATCATGCTTCCGGGCGCCGCATCGGCTGCCGTCCGCCGAGCCCGGCATCGTTGCCCCGCCCGGCGGGATGGTACCCGACGCAACGGCGGGCCCTCCCGCCTCGGTGCGCGTCGCCACCTGGGCCTGCGCGCCCGGAGATCGAGGAGCCGCCCGACGCCGTCTGCGTCGGAGAGCAAAGGATCGATTGCCCCCGGCGCCCGCGCGCCGGATCGGCGCATGCGCTCCGGGTGGAGTCGCGCGGTGGGCGGAGCCGGCCCGGCACGCGGCTCGGCCACCGTGCCGTGCCGCTCAGCCGGGTCCGGGCCAGGCGAGGTCGCGGTCGAGCGGCCAGATTGGGCGGCGCAGGCGCCGGTAGGGGAACTCGGTCAGGTCGACCGCCGTCAGGCCGGGCGTGTCGGCCCGGATGATCGCGGCCGCGATCGGCTCGAAGGCGGCGCGGAAGTGCTGGCTCGACTTGAGCGCCACGATCTTGTAGCGCGTCACGTCAATCCCATGCAGCAGGAACGGCTCGGCGTCCAGCGTCTGCGTGCGCACCGAGGAGACGAGCACGTCCATCTCCCCGATCACCAGCCGCGCCATCCGCCCCAGGTCGACGCGCGCGCCGCGCCCCATCGGCGACTGCCGGACGAAGCGCCCGTCGGTGAGGCACTTGACATAGGCGCTCGCCTCGATCGGTCGGCCGTGCAGGTCGTCCGTCTTGCCGCCGAGGCGCACGTCGATCGTGGCGCCCACGCCCGCCCGATGCGCCTGCTCGGCGGTCTCGGGATCGTAGATGTAGCCGAAACAGGCCTCGCTCAGCCGGGCGTCGAGCATCGCGCGCAGGAGGTGGGTGCTGTCGCCCGGCGCGCCGCCACCGGGGTTGTCGGCAGTGTCATTGATGATCACCGGCCGGCCCCCGGCCGCCAGCGCGCGGCGGATCGCCAGGTCGGGCGGCGTGTACTCGACCAGGAAGGCGTCGCGCATCGCCCAGACGCGCCGGGCGACGTCCTCGGCCGCCTGCCGGGCAAGGTCGGCGTCCCCGTCCGCGATGGCGACGACGCTGACGCCCAGCGCCGGGATGTCGGTGTGGGAGAAGCCGTGGAAGAAGGTGCAGTCGATGATGCCCGGCCGCGCCTCCCAGTCGGCGCAGATCGCATTGACGTCCTTGGCCGGGCTGAGGTGGGTGGTCGAGGTCGGGATCATCATTGGCGGCGCGACGAGGTGCTGCACCGGGCGCACCTCGCCCCGGACGATCCGGGCCGCCAGCTCGACCGCCTCGACGCCGCGCTCGAACGAGTCGGTGTGCGGGTACTCGTGGACGCCGAGCAGGGCGCTCGAGCCGTCGATCATCGCCTGGGTGATGTTGCCGTGGAGGTCGAGCGTGACGACGATCGGCAGCTCGTGGCCGACGACTCCTCGGACCTCGGCCAGCAGCGTCCCCTCCAGGTCGTCGGTGTTCTCGGCCACGCCCGCGCCGTGGAGCGCGAGGCAGATGGCGTCCAACCTGCCCGCACCGCGCAGGCCGCTCAGGAGCTCGTCGCGCATGGCGGCGTAGGCGTCGGCCGCGATTGTGCCGGAGGGCTCGGTCGACGCCGAGAAGGTCGGCACGAGCTCGAAGCCGAGGCGCTCGCCGGCTGCGAGCATGCCGCCGAGGTAGCCGCGCACGCCGCGGTGACGCGCGACGATTTCGTCGCCGACGAGCCATTCGCGCTCCCTGAACGCCTCGACCGGGGTCGTGCCCCGGCAGAACGTGTTCGTCTCGTGGCTGATCTGGCCGATCGCGATGCGCATCGAACTCCCCCCGCACCCCGACCCGGTCAGGGTGACGCTTGTGATAGCCGCTCGACCGGCTCGACCCGGCCGCTGGCCGCCGAGCGAATGCCCGCGTCCAGGATCGCCATCGCCTCGAGGTTGAAGCGCGGGTCGAGCGTCGGGTGGAGCGGCTCGCCGGTCTCCAGGTGGTGCAGGAACTCGCGCGCGACGGTCTCCCGGCCCGGCGGCAGCGGGTCGCCCGGCAGAAACACCGGCGGCGCGCCGCGCTCCTGCACCCAGCGCACGCGCCCGGTCGCCAGCGGTCCGTCGATCGAGAGGGTGCCGAACCGGCCGTAGAGGATCGGGCCGGTCGGCATGGCGTGGTCGACGCAGCTCCAGGTCGCCTCCAGGATGGCGATGCCCCGCGGGAAGCGCACCGTCAGCACGGCGTTGTCCTCGACCTGGCCGTAGGGGCTGGCGAGGTTGGCGGCGTAGGCCGAGACAGCCTCGGCCGGCTCGCCGAAGAACCAGCGTGCTAGGCAGGCGCCGTAGGAGCAGTAGTCGAGCAGCGCGCCGCCCCCGGTGCCGGCGCGGTACCACCAGGTGGCCGCCTTCTCAGCGTCGGTCAGGGCGTCGGTCGTGCCCGCACCGCCGGGGTGGGTCGAGCCGGCCGCGAGCGGACCGAGCGAGCCGTGGCGCTCGTGGAGCTGCCAGAGCACGTCGTGCCGACCGTCCGCCGCCCGCGCCTCGTCGACGAGCCGCTCAAGGGTCCTCACGGCCGGCGACCAGGACGAGGGATAGTTGACCATGAGGGTGCGGCCGGCGCGCTGCGCCGCCTCGGCCATCGCCCGCGCCTCGGCCAGCGAGGCCGCCATCGGCTTCTCGGTGACGAGGTGGGCGCCGACCGCGAGCGCCGCCGTGGCAACCTCCCCGTGGCGGCTGTTCTCCGGACAGAGGATGGCGATGTCGGGCCGCTCGCGCTCCAGGAGCTCCCGGTAGTCGGCGTATTCGCGCGGCACGCCCAGCTCGGCCCGCGCCCAGCGCAGCGTGTGGGCGCGGGTCGAGGGCGAGGTCGTGTTGAGCTCGGGCACGTCGGGCACCGTGTCGGAGATCGCCACCAGGTCGACGTTGGGCAGCTCGGCGAAGCGCCGCATCAGCTCGCAGACGTGCATGTGGGCGACGCCGACCACGCCCACCCGGTAGCGGGGCTGGCTCACCATGCTGTCTCCGTCCCCAGCCGCGTGATCCGCATCGCCTACCTCCACACTGCTGGCCGGCAGCTTACCCCGCGCACGGGGTGGCCGCAAGCGTGGGGCCACCTTGCCCCCAATGCTGGAGGGAGCGGCAGGGATGCTGTGCCTCCCGGGGAATGGGGGAGCGGCAGGTCTGGCGTGGGCCCTGGAGTGGCTGGGGGGCGAGGCACAGCCGCCTCGAACGTGAGGACGCTGGTCAACGCGGCACGGGGTGGGGCTTGGGGGTGGGCTGGGACCTACCCATTCGGGTGGGGTGGGGCGGGTGGAGTGGCCTACCCGTTCGGGTGTGCCGCGCTCGGGCGGGGCGGGAGACCATAGAGATAGCGCGCTGCCTCGGCGGTGGCTTTGGCTGGAGCGGGACCGGCGCTGAGGCCGCCATGCGGGCAACGATGAGCTGGGGGGCAGGTAGTGGAGCGGGCGGGGGAGTGGCGCCGAGGCTGGAGCGGGTGGCTGCAGGTGATGGCGCCGGGAGCGCGGGCGCGAGTGAAGCTGGAGCGGGGGTGGCACGGGCGATGAGGTGGGAGGCGGTTGTCCTTTGGTTGCACCTGCTGGCGGCGGTTGGCTGGGTCGGTGGGATGATCTTCGTCGCGGCGGTGCTCGCGCCGGTCGCGCGGGAGCTGCCGCCGGCCGCGCGCACCGCGCTGTTCGGCGCGATCGGCCGCCGGTTCCGCACACTCGGGTGGGTCAGCATCGGTCTGCTGCTGGTCACCGGGATCGGCAACACGCTCTACCGCGTGCCCAACCTCGACTACCTGCTCGCCTCGCGGGCCGGGCCGATCCTGGCGCTGAAGCTCGTCTCCGTGCTCGCGATGATCGCGCTCGCGGTCGTCCACGACTTCTGGCTCGGCCCGCGGCAGGTCCGCCTGCACGCGGCACTGGCCGCCCGCGGCTGGGCGAGCTCCCCTGACCGCTCGGGGGTCGGGCGGGCGGGTCCGGGGCGCGGCGCGGTCGGCG
>JBHOQZ010000346.1:0-11548 GCA_042408635.1 Chloroflexota bacterium | reverse complement strand
TCGACGTCGATCCCCTGCAGTTCCCAGAGCTGCTCGCTAACGGACGGCACGGCACGTCTCCTCCCGCACGCGTTGGCCGGGATGATAGCACCCCCGGCCGGTCGCCACCGCCTGCCATGCCTCAGCCGCCCACCGGTAGCTCGCCCGTCAGGCCGCTCGCCGGCTTGCCCGGGGCTGAATCCCCGCGCGGCCGCCTTCCCGCTCGCGTGCCAGGTCGTCAGCACGCTCACGACTCGCCTGGCTGCGCTATGATGCGTCCGCCACGCCGGTTCCAGGCCGCTGGCATGATCTGGACGGGGTGAGCGCGCTGGGCGGCGGCCCAGCTCGGCTGACGCGGGCCACGGGGCAAGCGGCCAGTTCGGCCCGAACGACAGGGCGAGTCGAGCGAGGGTGCGGCGGCGGGCCGCTGCGAGGAGGCGCGGGCGCGATGGTGGCGGAGTGGGCGAGCGGGGGCCGCGTGGCCTCGCAGCCGGTCCACGGGGTACGGTTGCTCTACGATCAGCGGGTGCCGATGCGCGACGGCATCACCCTCTCGGCCGACGTCTACCTGCCCCGGGCGCCGGGGCCGTTCCCGGCGATCCTCTTCCGCACGCCGTACGAGAGCACGGCGCCGCGCTTCATCAAATGGGGCATCTACTGGGCGGAGCGCGGGTACGCCGCCGTGATTGAGGACTGCCGCGGCAAGTACGAGTCCGAGGGCACCTTCTACGCCTACGTCCACGACGGGGAGGACGCCTACGACACCGTGGACTGGGTCGCCAACCAGCCGTGGTGCGACGGCAAGGTCGGCACCTGGGGGCGCTCCTACGGCGGCCTGACGCAGTGGCTGCTGGCGCCGTTGGGCAACCCCAACCTCGCCTGCATGGCGCCGCACGTCATCATGGACGATTACTTCAAGGACTACCACTACGTGGGCGGCGCGTTTCAGCTCAACCTCTCGATCACCGGCGCGATCATCTTCCACACCTGCGTGCCGCTCTCGCAGGCCGGCAGTGAACGCCTCTTCCAGAACCGCCGCTTCCTGCGCCAGCTCCCCCTGATCGACATGGACATCCACGCGATCGGCCGGCGCATCCCCCACTGGCGCGACTGGCTCGAGCACGACCGCTACGACGCCTACTGGCAGCGCCTCACCACGCTGGGCAGGTACGACCGGATCGACGTGCCGATTTTCCAGCAGTGCGGCTGGTTCGACGCCTACCCCGGCGCCACGCTGCGCCAGTGGGTGGCGATGACGCGCGAGGGCAAGAGCGAGCGCGCGCGACGCAACCAGCGCGTCCTCATGGGCCCCTGGTCGCACGCCATTCCCGAGAGCAGCCGCATGGGCGAGGTCGACTTCGGCCCGCCGGGCTACGTCGACGTCTGGCAGGAGGAGGTGCGCTGGTACGACCACTGGCTGAAGGGGATCGACACCGGGCTGATGGACGAGCCGCCGCTGCGCCTGTTCGTCATGGGTGTGAACGAGTGGCGCCGCGAGCGCGCCTGGCCGCTACCCGACACCCGGTTCACGCCCTGGTATCTCCACAGCAACGGCCACGCCAACACCTACTACGGCGACGGCACACTCTCGGAGGAGCCACCTGGCGCCGAGCCGCCCGACCGCTTCGACTACGACCCTGAGAACCCGGTGCCGACGCTCGGCGGCAACAACTCGACCGCGATGAACACCGAGTACGCCGAGGAGCCGATCGTGCCCGGCCCGGTCGACCAGCGCACCGTCGAGCGCCGCGACGACGTGCTCGTCTACACGAGCCGCGAGCTCGAGCAGGACGTCGAGGTGACCGGCCCGGTCGAGCTCATGCTGTACGTCGCCTCCTCGGCGCGCGACACGGACTTCACCGTCAAGCTGGTCGACGTCTACCCCGGCGGGCGCGCGCTTAACCTCTCGGAGGGGATCATCCGAGCGCGCTACCGCCTCAGCGACACCGACCCCGAGCTGCTCGAGCCGGGCGAGGTGCAGGTGTACCGGATCCAGCTCTACCCGACCGCCAACGTCTTCCGGCGCGGCCACCGCATCCGTATCGACATCAGCAGCTCGAACTTCCCGCGCTTCGCCCGCAACCTCAACACGGGCGAAGCGGTGGCAACCGGCACCCGCATGCAGATTGCGCGGCAGACGGTGCTGCACAGCGGCCAGTATCCCTCGCACATCGTCCTGCCGATCGTGCCGACGTGAGCCGGGCGACCGCGGGCGCGCTCGGCGGCGGCTACCGCGTCGGCGCCGACATCGGCGGCACCTTCACCGATCTCGTGGTGACCACGCCCGGCGGCCGGACGCTCACCCGCAAGGTGCCCTCGACGCCCGACGACTACGCGCGCGGGATCGTGGCCGGGCTGCGCGACCTCCTCGACGCGCATGACCTCGCCGGCGAGGCGATCGCCGAGATCGTCCACGGCACAACGGTGGCGACCAACGCCATCCTCGAGAACCGGGGCGCGCGGACGGCGCTGATCACCACGCGCGGCTTCCGCGACGTGCTCGAGCTGCGCCGGCTGCGCACCCCCCAGCTCTACGACCGCTTCTACCAGCCACCGCGCCCGATCGTCGAGCGGCGGCTGCGCCTCGAGGTGGACGAGCGGCTGGACGCGGCCGGCGGGGTGCTGGCGCCGCTCGACCGGGCGAGCATGCTGACCACCATCGAGCGGTGTCGGGCCGAGGGGGTCGAGGCCGTCGCGGTCTCGCTGCTGCACTCGTTCCGCAACCCGGCCTATGAGCTGGCGGTCGGGGTGCTCGTGCGGGCGGGGCTGCCCGGCGTCTACCTCTCGCTCTCGGTCGACGTGCTGCCCGAAATCCGCGAGTATGAGCGCACGAGCACGACAGTGATCAACGCCTTCGTCGGGCCGGTAGTGCGCGCCTACCTGCGCTCGCTCGACCGGCAGCTCGTTGAGGCGGGGGTGCGGGCGCTGCTCTGGCTGATGCAGTCCAACGGCGGAATCATGTCGGCGCGAGCGGCCGCCGAGCTCCCGGCGCAGATCGTCGAGTCGGGGCCGGCGGCCGGCGTGATCGCGGCGCAGCGGGTCGGCGCGCGGGCGGGCGAGCCGAATGTGCTCAGCTTCGACATGGGTGGCACGACCGCCAAGGCGTCGTTGATCGAGGCGGGCGAGCTCAGCCGCACGACCGAGTTCGAGGTCGGCGCCGGGATCTCGCTCTCGAGCCGGCTGGTGAAGGGCGGCGGCCACGCGCTCAAGCTGCCGGTGATCGACATCGCGGAGGTCGGGGCCGGCGGCGGCAGCACCATCTGGTTCGACCCCAGCGGCGCGCTCAAGGTCGGGCCGCGCTCGGCCGGTGCGACGCCCGGCCCCGCCCGCTTCGGCGAGCGCGGCACGCTGGGCGAGCCCAACCGCCTCGCCGCCGGCATGGTCCACGTCGTCGTCAACGGCGCCGTGACCCTGTCGAACGGCAACCCAACCGGCGAACGCGCCGGCCGCGCCCTGCGCCGACGCGGGTGAACCAATGCAGAGGTGCCTGACGCACAGCCCGCGCTCCCTAGCCGGCTGATGGAGGTTGCGGAATCAACGGGGGGAATGCGGTCGACGGGCTGAAGCGCGCCGGGTACCCCACCCGCAAGCGGGTACCCGGCGGGTGGCGACGCGTCCGCCGCGTCCGCCCGGCCGCCCGGGGGTGAACCCCCGGGCTGAGGTTGCGAAGCCCCCTCCGGGGGCTGGGACGACTGCCCGTTGATCGGCTTTAGCCGGCTTTGCAACCTCAGCGCGTGGATTGATCCCCGCGCACTCCGCGGGCTCCGGCGTCTTCGCACCGACCCGAGCCCGCCGGATGGGCAACCGTTCACATTGTCACTTTCAGTTAGTTGGCGCAGCCATCACGAGGAGGTAGGCGGATGAGCGAGGCGGCGATCGACCCGATCACGCTTGAGGTGATCGAGAACGGCCTCGGGTCGCTGGTGGACAGGATGGCGCTGACGATCATGCGCACCGCCTACTCGGGAGTGGTCAAGGACGCGCTCGACTACTCGACCGGGCTCTGCGACCCGCGCGGCGAGGTGCTGGTCCAGGGGCTCACGATCGCGCTCCACCTTGGCTCCTTCCCGGCCGCGGTGCGCGCGGTCGTCGAGCAGTACGCTGGCCGCATCGACCCCGGTGACGTCTTCATCCTCAACGACCCCTACACTGCTGGCGGCATCCACCTGCCCGACATCTACATCATCAAGCCGATCTTCGCCGAAGGCGGGCTGCAGGCGTTCGCCTGCGCGCTGGCGCACCACACCGACGTAGGCGGACTGGTGCCGGGCAGCAACTCGACCGAGGCGGCCGAGATCTATCAGGAGGGGCTCTGTCTACCCGCCCTCAAGCTCTACAAGCGCGGGGTCGAGAACCCGGCGATCACCGCCATCATCGCCCGCAATGTGCGCGTGCCCGACAAGGTGCTGGGCGACCTGCGCGCGCAGCTCGCGGCGGCCGCGATCGGCAAGCGGGAGTACCTCGCCCTGGCCGATCGCTACGGCGCCGCGACCCTGCGCCGCTACGCCGCCGAGCTCCTCGACCGGAGCGAGCGCCTGGCGCGGGCCGAGATCGCCGCCCTGCCCGATGGCACCTACCGCTTCACCAGGTACATCGACGGCGACAACATGGCCGGCGGTCCGGTGACGATCGCGGTAGCGCTGACGGTGGCGGGCGACGCGATTACGGTCGACTTCGCCGGCAGCTCGCCCCTGGTCAAGGCGGGGATCAACTCGCCGCTGCCGTTCACCCGCTCGGCGGTCTTCGCCGCGATCCGCCTGGTCCTCGACCCGGCGATCCCTACTTCGGCGGGCTACCACCGGCCGATCACCGTCGTCGCGCCGCCGGGCACGGTCGTCAACCCCCTCCTACCCGGCGCGTGCGGGGCGCGCGGCAGCACCGGCTTCCGCGTCCTGAACGCGGTGATGGGCGCTCTGGCGGGGGCGGCGCCGGAGCGCGTGCCGGCCGACGGTGACGGCGGCAACACGATCATCAGCCTGGGCGGCTACGACGCTGAGTTCCGGCCGTTCGTCTACGTCGACCTGGTCGCGGGTGCGCGCGGCGGCAGTCCCTGGGCGGACGGCGTCGAGGGCGCCCCGCACCCCGGCTCGAACATCGCCAACACACCGGTGGAGATCGCCCAGGTCGAGCTGCCGGTGCGGATCGAGCGGTACGGCTTCGTGCCCGACACCGGCGGTGCCGGTCGGCACCGCGGCGCGCTCGCCCAGGTGCGCGAGGTGCGCTGCCTGGCCGACGAGGCCGCGCTGCCGATCCGCTCGGACAAGCGGCGCTTCCCGCCCTACGGCCTGGCCGGCGGGCGTCCGGGCACCCCCTCGCTCAACCTCTTCAACCCCGACGGGGAGGCGAGGCTCCTGCCGACCATGGGCACGACGACCGTACACCGCGGCGACCTGCTGCGCCACGTCCTGGCCTGCGGCGGGGGCTGGGGCGATCCTCTCGACCGCGACCCGGCGCGCGTGCTGGCCGACATCCGCAACGAGAAGATCACGCCTGCCTACGCTCACCGCGAGTACGGCGTCGTCCTCGACCCCGCCACCGGCGAGGTCGACCCCGCCGCCACCGCCACCCGCCGCGCCGCCCTCCGCTCGCAACCATCTTGACTCAGCCGCGCGACGCCCTGAATAGTTGGTACTACGAATCGCGGCACAACGTCGGGGATAGCGGTCGAACAAGGCCACCCGGCACCGCCGCCGTCGCAGCACTCACCAAACTGGCGGATCGTCGGGCACAACCGTCGAACGAGGTCACTCCATAGCGCGGTCAGGAACCTGAACGCCGGCCAGCCATGTCCGCGCCGAACCGAGTCGGCAAGGCCGTCGGCGGGCTGCTGGTGGTCGAGCGGGTCGCCTGGCTTCGGCACCTGGTCGCCATGCAGCCGGGCCGAGCTGCGGCGCTCGAGCGCAAGGCGGGGCTCATTGCGCGGTATCGGGGTTTCGACGGTGACGTGTGGCCCCGATGTGACTTCGCCTCTCTGTACCCGGCGGATTTCGGCCTGGTCCCGCTCGCCCGCCTTACCGAGGTTAGGGAGGCGTTGCCCTGCGATAACTCATGCGCGGACCGCTAACCGTCCACCTTGACCTTAGGCGCCGATGTGTTTGCAACAACCCCCGCTCCCCCGCCTGACGTGATCTACACCCCATGTAGAGCAGGGCGCTACTTTTCATTGCCTAGCTCCGGGAAACGGTCATGGCCGAGAACCAAACACAGCGAGAGATCTATACGGCTTTGGTCAACATCATCACCAGGTTCTCAGGAATCGACGTTGAACGGCTATCCCAACAGGCCCGGTTCAGGCGCTTTCCCGAGCCCTCGGCCAACCCGTCAGACGGATGCACTCTCTAAAATCCACTCCATCGGGGCGCAGAGGGAACTTGGAGGCTACCCGCAACCCATGGCCATTTCCAGATGTTCTACTCATCGAGCCAGATGAAAACGGATTTGTGCTCTGGCGGTATCGGCGAGACGGCACGTTCTGCGGCGACACGAGGCACCCCTCCATCGACGATGCGCTACACCAGGCAACCTTCGAATACAGCGATCACCTGGGGGAGTGGCAGCCGACGCCGTTGGATCAGGATCGCCTGATCGAGCTACTGACCAGGCAGGAAGGTCTCGGTGAGGTGTAGCCGCGTGTCGTCATCTGGAACCGTCGACCGGCTGGACGTCGCAGGCTGAACAGGGCTGCTCGTGCGCAAGAGCGGTGACGCAAGCTAGTCTGGGGTGGGGTAGGTGGGGAGGGTGGGTTTGACGACGCGGTGGTCGACGCGCTGACCCTTGTCCATCTCGCGGAACTCGTGGATGAAGTCGACCAGGTTCTGCACCACGGCATCGAACACCGAGGCGCCCTTTTCCGGCGTCGCCAGCGTGGGCGCGCCCGAGACGCCGTTGGGCGTGGCCGCGCTCGTCCAGCGCACCACCTTCATCGGGCCCCAGCCCTTGGTCAGATCGACCGACATGAAGCGCGAGCGCTTCCCCTCGCCGACCGCGCCCGCCGCGCCGCCGTAATGGTCCTCGGCCTTGTCCATCTGTACCCGCTCGGGCGCCAGGTGGAGGTACATCGAGGTCTCGAGCTCGCAGGCGTGGGCGGCCCCGCCGAAATCGGAGGAGCGCACCGCCTCGAACGCCTCGATGCCAAGGTTCGTCCAGATCATCGAGGCGACGAGCGCATCGGTCTCGAGCGTGGCGCGGCGGGCTATGAACTCACAGAGGTGCTCGTTCGAACCGTGGCCGTCGATGATGACGATGCGGTCGAAGCCGGCGTGCGCCACGCTCTTGCAGACGTCGAGCGAGTACTCGATGAAGTGCTCGTAGGTGACGTGGATCGTGCCGGGGAAGTCGAGCGCGTGCTCGTTGTAGCCGTACGGGATGGTGGGCATCACCAGCGTCAGGCGCGGGAGGCGCCGGGCGGCGCCGAGGCAGACGCTGCGGGCGAGGAAGTTGTCGGTGTCGAGCGGCAGGTGATGCCCGTGCTGCTCGGTGCTGCCGATCGGCAGCAGCACGACCTTGCGCGCGCGCACCGCCTCGTTGATCTCGGGCCAGGTCAGCTCGTCGTACAGGATCTTGTCGAGCGAGTCCATCGCGCTCCTCCTCGGGGTCGTCGCTGTGCCGTCGCCAGCGGGGAAAGGGTAGCGTGCCGGGTAGCGGCGAGTCATCCCGGCTTCAGCCGGCCCCCATTCCTTCGCGCCGGCTTCAGCCGGCCGACCGGGCAGCCATTCCACAAACGGCGTGAGCCCGTGCGGCCGTAGAAGCGCCTACAGCGCGCGCAGGCGCGGGTCGAGGATGTCGCGGAGGCCGTCGCCCAGGAAGTTGAAACCGAGCACGACGAACATGATCGCCGCGCCCGGGAAGATTGCCATCCAGGGCGAGAGCTCCATGTAGGTACGCGCCGCGTTGAGCATGCCGCCCCACGACGGCTCGGGCGGCTGGGTGCCCAGCCCCAGGAAGCTCAGCGCCGCCTCGCTCAGGATCGCCGTCGAGAGGTACACGGTCGTCATCACGATTAGCGGCGCCATGATGTTGGGCAGCACGTGCCGCGCGATCATGCGCAGGTCGCGCGCGCCCAGCACCCGCGCCGCCTCGATGTAGGGCTCGCTCATCACCGCCAGCGTCGAGCCGCGCACCACCCGCGCGAATGCGGGCGCGTAGACGATGCCGATCGCGATCATCGCGTTGGTGCGGCTGGGACCCAGCAGCCCCGCGATCACGATCGCCAGCACCAGGCTCGGGAAGGCGAACATGATGTCCACGCCGCGCATCAGCCAGTCGTCGAGCCGGCCGCCGTAAAAGCCGGCCGCCAGGCCGATCGAGACGCCGATCACCAGCGCGATCAGCACCGCCAGCGCGCCGACCTGGAGCGAGACGCGCGCGCCCCAGATGATGCGCGAAAAGGTGTCGCGGCCGAGCTCGTCGGTGCCCATCAAGTTGCGCCCGCTCGGCGCCTGGAGGCGGCGGTGCGCCTGGCTGGCCGGGTCGTAGGGGGCGATCGCGGGCGCGAACACCGCCAGGCAGACGGTGATCAGGATCATCAGCGCGCCGGCCAGGCCGATCGGGTTGCGCCAGGTGCGCAGGCGCCTGCCCCAGCCGCGGCCAGGCGCCTGAGGCGCCAGCGCGACCGATGTCGCCCCGGCTGTCGTCATTGCCCCCTCCATGGGGAGCGGCCGCCGCCGGTCGGGGCGGTCGGCCGCCCGGGTGTTACGCCTGCTTGATGCGCGGGTCGAGGTAGCCGTAGAGCAGGTCGACGCCAAGGTTCACCGCGACGAACACCGTCGCCAGGAAGAGTGCCGCCGTCTGCACCAGCGGGTAGTCGCGGTTGAAGATCGCCTGAATGAGCGTGTTGCCGATGCCGTTGAGGCCGAAGATCACTTCGATGATCGCCGAGCCGCCGAGCAGCGTCCCCACCTGGAAGCCAATCACCGACACCACCGGGATGAGCGCGTTCTTGAGCGCGTGGCGGTAGAGCACCACCCGCTCGGTCGCCCCCTTCGCCCGCGCTGTGCGGACGTAGTCCTGGCGCAGCACCTCGAGCATCGTTGCGCGCGTCATGCGCATCACGATCGCCATGAGCTGCACCGCCACCGCCACCGCCGGCATCAGCATCTGCTGGAGGTTCCCCCACGGATCGCTCAGCGGCGAGATGTAGGTGATCGGCGGCACCCAGCGGAAGACGAGCGAGGTGAACAGCAGCGCCAGCGTCGCCAGCCAGAAGCTGGGCAGCGACAGCCCGATCAGGCCCCCGACGCGCGCGCCGAAGTCGAAGACGGTGTCGCGCTTCACCGCCGAGAGAATGCCGAGCGGGATGGCGACGAGCGTGGCGATGACGACCGCCAGCAGCGTCAGCTCGATCGTGACCGGGAGCGCCTTGACCAGGATTTCGCCGATCGGCTGGCCGCTGCGCAGCGACCGGCCGGGGTCGCCCTGGAGGAGCCCGACGATCCAGCGCAGGTACTGGATCGGCAGCGGGTCGGCCAGGCCGAGCGACTCGCGCAGCTTGCGCCGCGCCTCGTTGTCGGCGGCCAGGTCGCCCCCGGTCATCATGTCGACGATGTCCCCCGGCAGCAGCCGCAGCATCGCGAAGATCAAGAGTGACATGCCGAACAGCGTCGGCAGGAGCAGGATCAGCCGCCGGAGGACATACTTGCCCATCGCCCGCCCTAGTCCTCGACCCAGACCTCCCGCAGCCCGGTGTTGAAGTCGGTGTACGAGACGTACATGTTCTTCAGCCGGTTGCGGACGACCTGGTACTTGTAGGGCTGGACCAGCGGGATGTGGGGCAGCTCGGTGAGCAGGATCTGCTGCGCACGCTGGTAGAGCTCGCGCCGCCGGCCCTGGTCCGCGATCGAGAGCGCCTCGTCGAGCGTGCGGTTGAGCTCGTCGTTGCCCCAACCGCCCTCGAACCAGGTCTTGTAAATCGAGGTACTCGGGTGGAACTCCTGCGTGTAGCCGCTGGGGTCGCCGCGCATGCCGCGCGCAGTGAGCTGCATGTCGTAGCTGCCGTCACCGTTGTTCTTGGCGAAGGTGCCGATCTCGAGCGGCTCGACGTTGGCGTCGATGTTGATCAGCTTGAGCTGCTCGCGCACCACCTCGGCGCACTGGGTGAGATCCCGCGGCGCCGCGATCGCCTGGAGCGTCACCGAGAAGCCGCTCGCGTAACCGGCATCGGCCATGAGCTGCTTGGCCCGGTCGAGGTCGAACCGCAGGTAGGTGTTGCGCAGCTCGCTGTCGCTTAGCGGCCAGTCGCCGTAGCCCGGCGGGATGATCGAGCTGTACTCGGCGTCGCCGCTGTAGACCTTGTCGATCAGGTCGTCGCGGTTGATGGCGTGGCTGATCGCCTGGCGCACCCGGATGTCGTGCCAGGGCTTGCGCTCACCCTTGATCGTGAACTGGATCTCGCGGTGCGCCGCGAACAGCCCCTTCAGCACCGTGAGAGACCGGTCGTTGCCCAGGATGCGGGCGAGGTCGGCCGAGACGGTCGCGCCGTCGACTGCGCCCGAGCGCAGGGCGGCCACGCGCGCCTGCTCGTCGGGCAGCACCTTGAGCGTCAGGTCGTCGAGGTAGGGCAACGCCGGGTTCCAGAAGTCGGGGTTGCGCGTGTAGACCACCCGATCGTTCTGCACGTACTCGACCAGCTTGAACGGCCCGGTGCCGATCCCCTGGCTGAGCACATTCACCTTGTCGTAGAGCCCCCTGGGCACGATCGGGGAGTAGCGCGACCAGGCAAGGTACCCGATCAGTGTCGGGTCGGGCGCCGAGAGATTGACGCGCGCGGTGTACTGATCGACGACGTCGACGCCCGAGATCTTCGGGTACGACGGGATCTTGATGCCGGGCGCGGGCGGGTTGGCCTGGAGCTCGAGCGAATACTTGACGTCCTCGGCCGTCACCTCGGAGCCATCGTGGAACTTGAGGCCCCGCTTGAGGCGGAAGACATAGGTGCGGTCGTCGGTCGCCTCCCACGACTCGGCCAGCGCCGGCTGGACACGCAGGTCGCGGTCCCAGGCGACCAGCGAGTCGTACATGAACTCCTTGCCCCAGTGGTTGGCGGTCGGCACGGCGCCGAACGGGATGAGGTGGACGGGGTCCTGCTCGATCGCCCAGGTGACGCGCCCACCGCGTCGCTGCCGCCGCACGACCACGGTCGGCGCCGCCCACCCAATCGGCGTCGAGAGCGCGTCCGCGAGCAGCCCTGCCCCCGCGAGAGCACCCGCGCGCTGTAGAAATGACCGGCGCGACACACCCGCACTTGCCTGCCCCTCGATCCGACGATCCTCACGCGAAGACACGTTGGCCTCCTCCTTGCTCGATTCGGGTCGTCGCCGGGTCACCATCGAGGAGCAGCCAGGCGCTACCCCCAGAAGGTGCCACTAGGATAACCACTCGCCCCAGAGGGTGTAAAGCGCGGCTTAACGAGCGAGCAACAGGTTGCCGAAGTGGTCGACGCGCGCCGCGTAGCCCGGCCGGATCAGCGTGGTCGAGTCCAGCTCCTCCACCACCGCCGGCCCGGCGATGCGGGCGCCCGCGCCCAGCCGATAGCGGTCGTAGACCGGGCAGGGCACGTGCTCGGCCGCCTCGG
>JBHOQZ010000345.1:0-2787 GCA_042408635.1 Chloroflexota bacterium | reverse complement strand
GTCGAGCCGGCGGAGCTGGCGCGCGCGACGGGGGCGGACGAGGCGGTGGTGAGGGCAGCGCTGGCCCGGCTCGCGGCGGCGCTGGCCGCCGGACGTGGGCTGCGGCTCCAGACGACGCGCGACGGCGTGCAACTAGTGACGGCACCGCAGTTCGCACCCTCTGTCGAACGGTTCCTGGGCAGTGCCGAGCCGGCGCGCCTCTCGCCGGCCGCGCTCGAAACGCTGGCCATCGTCGCCTATCGCCAGCCGGTGACGCGCGGCGCCATCGAGGCGATTCGGGGCGTCTCAGCGGACCGGGCGCTCGCCACGTTGCTCGGGCGCGGGCTGGTGGTGGAGGTGGGGCGGCTTGAATCGGCCGGGCGCCCGGCGCTGTTCGGCACCACCGCCGAGTTCCTGCACATGTTCGGTCTCACGAGCCTCGACGAGCTGCCGCCGTTCGAGCGGTTCGCCGAGCTGGCTGGCCGGGAGGCCGACGCCCAGCCGGCCCCGCCAGGCCCCGGCTGACCCGCCCCCGGCACCGCGGCAAACCCAGCAGCGGGCCGGGCCGAGGCATCGGACGACGTGCGCCGCCACGTGGTGCGCGGCTGCCGGCAAGGCCCCGGCGGTCGGCACGGAGGTGTGTCGGCGGGGCGACGGAGCGGCGTGGTAGGCTGAGCTGAGAGGGGCGGTGCTCCCCGCCCCGGCCGGCTCGGCAGAGAGGAGAACATAACCATGCCCGACAACGTGCGCCCGCGCATCGACATCACCCAGGAGGAGGTGCAGGACCTTGCCACCCGGCTGGTCCAGTTCCGCGACTCGCTCAACCCGCGTCAGCAGGAGGTTCTGGTGACGATGCTGTCGTACGCGCGCGACGGCATGCAGGGCGATGTCGCGGGCTTCGAGGGTGGTGGCGACCACGGCGGCAGCATCCACCAGTTCCCGTGGCTGCAGGTGCTCGAGATCCAGCCGGCCGGGCTTGGCACCGAGCCGGTGCCACCCGGGACGCAGATCGGCCAGCCGCGCCACGGCCAGTCCGGCGCCCTCAATCGCTGAGGCGACGGCCCCTGCACCCCGGATCGGCACCGGCTGGACCTTGCGGGACGCGGCCGGTGCTGATTCGGCGCCCATCCAACCCGCACGAGCGACCGGCGCCGCGCCGGGCTCGGGTGGCTTCCCCGGCTGATCCGCCGCCGGGAAAGCGATGGGATGCAAGTGAGCGGAGCGGCACATCAGATGCCGCTCCGCTCGCTCTAGGCTACGGGGGAGAGCTGTTCAGCGGTTGTCGTTCGCGCCGGGGACCGGGCCGCCGTCGCATGCCTCGCGCTGGTCGGCGGTCGTCGGCATCTTGACGACGCCGCCCAGGTTGTTGGTCGGCGTCTGACCCGCGCTCGCCTGACCGCAGACCCGGTCAGCGTACGCGGGCGCAGGCGCGAACGCCGGCAGGCTGGCGAGCACGAGGATCGACGCGAGCGCCACCGGCAGCGTCAGGCGCCGGGGCGACAGTGCGGAGAGAAGCAGGCTCGACATCGTCGGGAACCTCCTGAGTTCTGGCACCTGAGTTCTGGCGCCGGGCCGCCGCGGGGGGCGGCCGCTTGACCTCAACTCCAATCTACTGCCACGTTCTGTTGCGAACTGTGATCGCAATCACAGACCAGGCGGTCTTTTTTACACTCCATGGGGTTGTGTCGCGCTCACGACACAACCCCGTGGAGTGTCGGTCTGCGGGGCTCGACCCGGACATGTCGGCCCGCCGACAGTCAGCACCCCACCGGCGCGGCTATGGTGAGGCGCGGGCCATGTGACCGACCCGCGGGCCGGCCGCGCAGATGGCCGCACCGGCGCCAGTCGCCGGGCACCTGGCCCCAAACGCCGAGGGGGACCGTCTTGCAACTACCCGTTCTCGCGCCGCCGTTCGTGCGCTTCGCCACGCTGGAGAACACCCGTACCTTCCAGGGCGGCCCGCTGAGCTTCCTGGCCACCGCCGAGGACACCGACGGCCGGTTCGCGCTGCTCGAGTACACCGGCAAGCCGGGCATGGAGCCGCCGCTGCACACGCACGCGCACGAGGACGAGGTGTTCTACGTCCTCGAGGGGCGCCTCCGGGTCTGGGCGGGAGACCAGACGCTCGACGCTCCGTCCGGCACGCTCGTCTTCATCCCGCGCGGCGTCGAGCACACGTTCGAGATCGCGGGGGAGCAGGCTCGCGGCCTGATCGTGCTGACGCCGGCCGGGCTCGAGGGTTTCTTCCGCGAGCTCTCGACCCCGGCCACCACGCTCACGCCGACGGTGGCGCCGCCGCGCGACGGCCCGGCCATCGCGCGCTTCATGCAGACCTGTCGGCGCTACGGCATCACCCCCAGCCTGCCGTGCCCCGGCCACGGCGAGGGCGCGACGGCCGGGCCGGTGAGCCCGGGCGCCTTCTGCCGGCGCGCCGAGCGGGGCAACTCGTACTGGCGCGGGCGGGCGCTGCTCACGGTGCTGGCCGCGGCGGCCGAGACGGCGGGACGATCCGCGGCGATCGAGCTGACCGCGCGGCGCGGCGTCGAGCCGCCCCGGCACGTCCACACGCGCGAGGACGAGCTGCGCTACGTGCTCGACGGAGAGGTGACAGTGTTCGTGGCCGGCCAGACGCTGCGGGCGACGCCCGGCGCCTGCGTCTACCTGCCGCGTGGGGTCGAGCACACCTTTCGCCTCGAGAGCGAGGTCGTGCGCCAGCTCGTGCTGCTGGCGCCCGCCGGCTTCGAGGCGTTCTTCCTGGAGGGCGCCGCCCCCGCGCCGACCCTGACCTCACCCCCGAACGGGGGTGAG
>JBHOQZ010000342.1:0-2734 GCA_042408635.1 Chloroflexota bacterium | reverse complement strand
CTCGAGCCGGGCCGCTTCCGCGCGCCGCGCAGCGCGGGCGAGCGGCGCCACCTCGCCCCGGCCGCGCTCCAGCGCGCGCTCTACCCCGAGGCGGTGCCGGCGCGCGTCTTCGTGTCGCACACGCGGCCCGAGCCGCTGCTGGGCGCGCTGGCGCCGCTCAACACCGGCGCCAGCGCGACCGCCGCGCTCGGCTTCATCAACCAGGGCGGCACGCTCGACACCGCCGGCATGCTCTTCGTCAACCGCGCCTCCTGGGCGCACGTGCTCGAGGCCGCGGCGCGCGTGCTCGGGCTGCCGTCCGACTCGGTCCTGTTGCCCGAGGAGCTCGCGGCCATCGAGGGGCGCGCCCACCCCGATTGCATCCTTCACCACGCGCTCGATGGGCGATAATGGTTCGGGAGCGGGGAACCGGAGCAGGTCGACGTGTGCCGGCCCCGAACCACGTCGACTTTCGGGAGGTGTCCGGGGTGAGCTACCGCGAGCACGAGCAGGTGGCAGAGGAGCGGGTGCGCAGTGTACGCTGCGCCGTCATCACTGTCAGCGACACGCGCACCGAGGCGACCGACGTCAGCGGGGGGATCATCCTCGAGGCGCTGGCGGCGGCGGGCCATACCGTGGTCGAGCGCCACATCGTGCCCGACGAGCCGAGCGTGATCGGTCCCTTGCTGGAGCGCCTGTGCAACGATGAGCGCGTGCAGGCGGTGCTCCTCAACGGCGGCACCGGGATCGCCCCGCGTGACCAGACCCACGAGGTGGTGGCCGCGCGCCTCGACAAGCGGCTCGACGGCTTCGGCGAGCTGTTCCGCATGCTGAGCTGGGAGGAGATTGGCGCGGCGGCCATGCTCTCGCGCGCGGTCGGCGGCGTGCGCAACCGCCGGATTGTCCTGTCGATGCCGGGCTCGCGCGGCGCCGTCACGCTCGCCATGGAGAAACTCGTGATCCCGCAACTGCTCCACCTCGTCTGGGAGGCGAACAAGGGGTGAGCCCGACGACGAGGGCAGCAGCGCGGGCAGGGGCGCGATTGTTCTGCCCGCCCGGCTGTGATAGGATAACCGCCAGCGAACAAGCCGATATCCCGGCAGCGAGCGGCGAAGCCGGTGCAAGTCCGGCGCTGTCCCGCAACTGTGATCCGACCCGCCGGTCGGTGAGCCAGGTCGCCCGATCGCTGCCAGGCCACGACGCCTCCGCGGAGAGGCGGGTGCCGGGCTGTCGATCCCCCTCGATGGATCGCCATACCCCGTCCACGGCGGGGCGGACGGGGTTCGCGTTTCGTCGCGGGGAGGAACTATGTCACAGCTGACGCGCCGCCGCTTCCTGACCGATCTCGTCCGCCTGGCCGGCGCCGCCGCGCTGCTCGGCCCGGCCGCCCCCGCCCTGGCTGCCCCCGCACCCTGGCTGCTCCCACCCGGTGCCGGCAAGCCCGCGCCATACCCCACGCTGACAGGCCGCCAGCCGGGCGCGACGCTGCGGGTGGCGGTGCCGTTCGGGCTGCGCGGGCTCGACCCGGCGATCGGCTTCGACGGGTACTCGATCATGACCTACGGCCTCGGCGAGACGCTCCAGCGCGTCACGCCGGCCGGCGAGGTGGTGCCCTGGCTCGCCGAGTCGGTCGAGGCGCTCGACCCACTGCGCTGGCGCGTGCGCCTGCGCGACGGCATCGCGTTCTGGAACGGGCGCGCGCTCGACGCGCCGAGGCTCAAGGCGTCGCTCATGCGCAGTATCGAGCGCAACCCCTCGGCGGCCAACCTCCTCCAGCTCAGCACGATCGACGTGGTCGACTCTCGCACGGTCGAGCTGGCGACGACGCGGCCCAACGGCGCGCTCGGGGCGAACCTCAGCAGCTCCTTCCTGGTGGTCCACGATCCGGCGGAAAGCTCGACGGTCGACGGCCTGCCCGCGCCCGCGCTCACCGGGCCGTTCCGGCCGGTCCAGCTCCGGCCGGGCGAGCTGTGCACCGTCGCTCGGATGGACGGCTACTGGGGCGGGGCGCCCGCCCTGGCGGGGGCCGAGTTCCGCGGGGTGAGCGACGGCAACGCCCGGCTGCTGGGGGCGCTGGCCGGCGACGTCGACCTCTCGCGCCAGATCCCGCCCTCGGGGGTGGGGGCGGCGCGGGCCGGCGGCCTCGCGGTCGCCAGCAGCACCTCGGGCTACATGTACCACCTCTACCTGAACTGCCGGAAGCCGCCGTTCGACGACGTGCAGGTTCGGCGGGCGCTGTCGCTTGCGGTCGACCGGCGCAGCCTGGCCGAGCGGGTGCTGGGCGGCAGCGGCGAGGTGGCGACCGGGCCGTTCCCCCGCTTCTATCCCTTCGCCGCTGCCGAGGAGCCGCGCTTCGACCCGGCCGCCGCCCGCGAGCTGCTCGACGCGGCCGGCTGGCTGCCGGGGCGCGACGGCGTGCGCGAGCGCTCGGGGCGGCAGCTCGCCTTCACGATCCTGACCTACCCGCAGCGGCCGGAGCTCGGCCTGCTGGCCACCGCGATCCAGGCCGGCTTGCGCGAGATCGGCGTGGCGGCCGCCATCCGCTCGACCGAAGACATCTCGACGCCGGTGGACAACGGGGAGCACGAGGCCGCGATGTATGCGATGCAGACGGTGCCGACGGCCGACCCCGGTTTCATCTTCAACCTGATCTACCGCAGCTCGACGTCGCTCGCCTCATCGAGCCGGTCGACCAGGCGGTCGAACCGCTCGGAGGCGTAGCCCAGGTGGGCGTTGAGCGGTCCGTTGCTACGGT
>JBHOQZ010000337.1:0-10983 GCA_042408635.1 Chloroflexota bacterium | reverse complement strand
GACCCCTCACCGTTGTCGCGATGGCCCTCTCCTCTGCGAGAGGGCCTCGATCTTGCCGAGGTCCCGGCCGAGCCGGTCGATCGCAGCACCTACCCCGATGGCGCTCAGCCCGCAAGGGCCTCGATCGTGCAGGCGTCCGGCCGAGTCAGGGCGACCCGTCGGCGGCCCGAGAACGTCCCCGCAGCCGCCGCAGCCGACCCACCCGACAGCCCGAGGGCAGCTCGCCACCAGGCGCCACCGCTGCCGAGCCACCACCACGGGGAGCACAACCGCCGGGAACACCGCCGAGCCTCCTGGCCCCTTCCCCCGGCCCGGGGGCAAGGCGGTGGAGCCGCCGCACCATCCCGGTCGCTTCCCCCAGCCCTGGGGGCAAGGGGGGCGCCGGAGTCCCGTCCGACCTGCCCCTACCCTGGCCCGTTTGCTAGAATACGGATCAAGAAGCTAGAGGGTTGAGAAGACAACTCCATGAAGCGCGATTATTTCGAGGTGCTGGGCCTGTCGCGCTCGGCCGGTGAGGACGAGATCAAGCGGGCGTACCGGCAGCTCGCGCTCAAGTACCACCCCGACCGCAACAAAGACCCCGACGCGACCGAGAAGTTCAAAGAGATCAAGGAAGCCTACGAGGTCTTGATCGATCCGAAGCGCCGGCGCGCCTACGAGCGGTTCGGCCACGCCGCTGTGACCGGCAGCGGCGCGGGGGCGACGCCCGGCTTCGAGGACTTCGGTTTCGGCAGCATCTTCGACACGTTCGAGACCTTCTTCGGTGGAACGGGCAGCCGCCGCGGCCCGACGCGCGGCACCGACCTACGCTACGACCTGACGCTCAGCTTCGAGGAGGCGGTCTTCGGCGTCGAGAAGGAGATCGAGGTGCCGCGCTGGGTCGTCTGCGAGGTCTGCGGCGGCACCGGCGCCGACCCCGATACCCCGCCCGAGCGCTGCCCTGACTGCAACGGCTCAGGCGAGCTGCGGCGCGTCCAGCAGACGATCTTCGGCAGCTTCGTCGGCGTCCAGACCTGCCCGCGTTGCGGCGGCGAGGGGCGCATCGTCACCAAGCCGTGCGCGACCTGCCGGGGCCAGGGCCGCACCCGCGTCGTCCAGCGGCGCACGATCGCGATCCCGGCCGGCGTCGACGACGGCCAGTTGCTCAACGTGCCCGGCTGGGGCGAGGTGCCGGCGCGCGGCGGCGTCCCCGGCGACCTCTACGTCGTCTTGAACGTCAAGCCGCACAAGGTCTTCCAGCGGCAGGGCGTCGACATCATCCTCGAGCAGCCGCTCAACGTGGCGCAGGCGGCGCTGGGCACCGAGCTCGAGATCCCGCTCGTGGACGGCGGCACCGAGACGATCCGCGTGCCCGCCGGCACCCAGCACGGGCGCGTCATCACGCTGCGCGGCAAGGGCGTGCCCTACCTCAACGGCAACGGCCGGGGCGACATGAAGGTGCGGCTGCGCGTCGCCATCCCGACCTCCCTCACCGATGAGCAGCGCCGCCTCTTCCGCGAGCTGGCCAGGAGCTTCGGCACCGACAACGTCGGTGGCGGGGAGGGTGGCATCTTCGAGAAGGTCAAGCGCGGCTTCAAGGACCTGGCCGGCACGCCCGACTAACCCGCGCGCGGGTGGCCCGTGGGCAGCCGCGGCACCGGCCCGGGCCCGCGTTGCCGCCGAACTCGCGCGGTGCGGGCGGCGCACCTCGAACCGCGGGGTGCCCGTGCGGCAGCCCCCTGGAGATCACCTGTGACCTGGCTGGAAATCACCTGCACCGCCGACGCCGAGACGGTCGAGGCGCTCAGCGAGCTGTTTGCCCGTTATGGCCACGGCGGCGGCATCGTCGTCGAGCAGCCGATCACGCTCGGCGAGGACTGGACGAGCTACGCCGACGACCCCGCGCGCCCCGTCACCGTGCGCACCTGGGTGCCGGCGACGACGGCCGGCGAGGCGGCGCGCGCCGAGATCGAGCGCGGCGTCTGGGTGCTCGGCATGATCCGGCCGGTGGGCGAACTGGCGGTGCGCCGCGTCGCCGAGGAGGACTGGGCCAACGCCTGGAAGCAGCACTACCGCATCCAGCGGATCGGCCGGCGGATCGTCATCGTCCCGGCCTGGCTCGACCACGCGCCCGAGCCGGGCGACGTGGTGGTGCGGCTCGACCCCGGCATGGCGTTCGGCACCGGGCTCCACCCCACGACCCAGCTCTGCCTAGCGGCGCTCGAGCGCTGGCTGCGACCCGGCGCCCACGTGCTCGACCTGGGCACGGGTTCGGGGATCCTCGCCATCGCGGCGGCCGGGCTGGGCGCCGCCCGTGTGCTGGCGGTGGACATCGACGAGGTGGCGGTGCGCGCCGCCGAGGCGAACGTCGCGTTCAACACTCCACCTCTACCAGCCACCCATCGCAACCCTGCCGTTGATCCTCGGGTCGCCGAAGCCAGCGGACGCCAGTCCCGAGCGGCGACAGCCGGAGTGCCGTTGCCGATCACGGTGCGCCTGGGCAGCCTACCCCAGCCCGAGGCGCCCTTCGACCTGCTGCTGGGCAATCTGATCGCCGGCGTCATAATCTCGCTGGCAGACGCGATCGCGGCCGCCCTCAAGCCTAGCGCTGTCGCCATCCTCTCGGGTATAATCCGCGACCGACTGCCGGGGGTGATCGAGGCGCTCGACCGGGCTGGGCTGGAGCGCGTCGACGAGCAGTGGGCTGGCGACTGGGTGATGCTCGGCGTGCGTCGCCAGGACTAGCCCACGCGGTCTGCCTGACGCGGCGGGGCGGCAACCGCCCGGCCCCGCTCCTCCCCGCGGTCGACGCCGACCGACCACCGGTTGCCCTGCCGGTGGTCGTGGTGGCCCCCTCGACCCGCGAGCCCCTGCGCCGGGTCGGGACGGCGCCATCCTGGCAGCCCGCGCCACAGCATGCGCGCCCCTGCCCTCTCGGCTCGGCGGAGCCGAGCGCTGCCGGCTCGCGCGAGGAGGAGTTATGTCACTTCGGTTCTGGCAAGGTCTCTGCGCGCTCCTGATCGTGGTCGTCGTGGCGACCGCGAGCCTCCAGATCGCCGGGGCACAGCAGCGTGGACTTGAAGGTCAGATCGTCGTCAAATCCGACGGCACGCTCTACCTGATCCAGAACGGCCTGCGCTACGTCGTCAACGCCGTCTCGCTCCCCGACGACCTCATCGACCAGATCCCCAGCGGCGGCGCCGTCACCGCGCTCGTCGGCCAGGTGCCGGCCGCCTCGGTCCAGTTCGACCCCAAGGCGCAGCAGCCGCGCACCGCGGCCGAGCTGGTGCTCGGCAGCTACTGGGCGCTCGGCCAGTGGGACCGCGCCTATGCGCTCATGCACCCCGACCAGCAGGCGCGGGTGCCCCGCGACGTCTTCGTCGACATCATGCGCGGGGCGGCCACCGCCTTCACGATCACCGCAGCCGAGGCCGGCTCGCCCGAGACGGTCGCCGACTGGACCGATCCGCTCACGGGCAAGAGCTACGACAGCGTGACCCGCGTGCCAGTCAACCTGACAATCCAGCGCAGCAACGGTCCGGAGAAGATCACCTACGACCTCCACCTGGCCAAGGTCGGCGACTACTGGCGCTGGTTCTGGCAGCCGCCAGGCGGCTGATCGCGCCCGCGCCATGCACCGCTTCTTCGTGGCGCCCGAGGCGCTCGGCGACGGCGCCGTGGGCGGCGCGGTTCGGCTGGCGGGCGATCAGGCCCACCAGATCGCCAACGTCCTGCGCCTGCACCCGGGCGAGCGGGTGCGCCTGCTGGACGACGCGGGCTGGGAGTACACGGTCGAGCTGACCGAGGTCGGCCGCGCGGGTGTGGTCGGCCGGATCGAGCGGCGCTCGCTCGCCACCGGTGAGCCCCGCCTCAAGATCACGCTCTACCAGGGGCTGCCGCGCACCGGCAAGTTCGAGCTGGTACTGCAGAAGTGCACCGAGCTGGGGGTCTGCGCCTTCGTGCCGCTCGTGACGCGGCGCAGCGTCGTCAGCACGCTCGCCGCCGCCCAGGGCCTCAAGCTCGAGCGCTGGCGCCGCATCCTCGTCGAGGCGGCCGAGCAGTCGGGCCGCGGCCGCGTGCCGGCGCTGGCCCCGCCCATGCTGTTCGAGCATGCCTGCGAGCGCGCGGCCGGCCTCTCGCTCCTGCTCTGGGAGGGCGAGCGGGAGCGCGGGCTGCGGGGCGCGGTCGCCCAGGGGTTCGCGGCGGCGGGCGGGCTGCCGCTGGGCGTCAACCTCTTTGTCGGCCCGGAGGGCGGCTTCGAGCCGCGCGAGGTCGAGACGGCGCGCGGCTACGGCATCCTCCCGGTTGGGCTCGGCCCGCGCATCCTCCGCACCGAGACGGCCGGCCTGGCGGCGGCGGCGGCGCTCCTCTGGGCGAGCGGCGATTTCGGCTCGGTCAGCCCGGCCGGCGGGCCAGGTACACGAGGTCCGGCTTGACGGCGTGGAAGTGCGGATCGCCGAACCAGCAGCCGGGGTGCCCCGGCGTGAGCAGGTCGACGAGCGCCTGCCACTCGGCCGGCTCGAGCCGCTCCTCGAGGACGCGGCCGCGCCAGCCGGTGATGGCGCTGGCCGCCAGGGTGCGCCGGTCCCCCTCGGCGAGCGGCTGGCGGTAGACGTGCAGGTAGCCGCGCACGTGGAGCCGCTCGAACCCGGCCGCGGTCAGCAGTCGCGGTAATGCCTGCCCGGTCGTCAGATCGCGCGGACCGCCGAGCGGCGCGAACCCCTCGCCCGGCCGCTCGACCTCGGCGAAGATCGCCTGCAAGCGCGCCCGGAGGCGGGCGGGGAGCGGCGTGATCGCCTCGAGGACGTGCGTGTCGCCGTCGCGGATCGCGACCCAGCCGCCGGGCCGCAAGGCGCGGTGGATCTCGCGCAGGGTCGCCAGCTTGTCGGCGTCGGCGTGGTGGTGGATCACCAGGCTCAGCCAGACCAGGTCGTACTGCCCGGCCGGCGCCGGGATCGCCTCGCCGCGCCCCTCAGCGAAGGTCACGCGGCCCGCGAGGTGCGGGCGGTAGCGGTCGAGCAGCGCGCGGGCGAGCGCGAGCGCCTCGGGATAGGGGTCGACCGCGTCGACGTGCCCGGCCGCGCCGACGCGCTCGGCCAGGAACGCCGCGAATTGGCCAACCCCGCAGCCGAGATCGAGGACGCGGTCGCCCGGTTGGAGCGGCAGGTCGGCCAGCATGGCCCGCAGCGCCTCACCGGGATCGGCGTAATCAGCCTCCGCGCGCAGCCGCAGCGCCTCCAGCCGGGGGTGCGCCTCGACCGGCGGCGCCTTGTGACTGCCCTGATCCGACATACTCACTCCTGAAATCACCTGCCCTCCGCGCTTGCCGGGGCAATCGGCGTGCCACGGGCTCGGCTGCCGGGCAAGGGGTGGAGCGTCATGATACGGCTGACGCGGAGGGTGTGGTGGTGAGCGCCTGCTCGGTACGCTATCATGACGCAACGGTGAGCGGTAGCGACGCGCTGGTACGCACAAGAGACGGGAGGTGCGAGTAGCAGGAGACGGTGACGCGTTCACCCTCGGCTCACGCCGAGGGTGAACCGAGGTAGCGATACCACCGCGGTGGCGATGCCTGCGCACCCCGGCTCGGCCAGGGTGAGGGGATTGAGAGGATTGAAAAGAGGGGACGCATGGTACGCGAGGAGATGCCCGACCTTCGACGCACAGGGGCGTTTCGACGCCGCGACTTCCTGCGCGCCGCCGCCATCCTCGGCCTGGCGCCCGGTGCGCTGCTCGGGCTGGGAACCCGGTCCGCCAGCGCGGCGCCCAGCAGCGCGCCTGCCGTCTTCCGCTCCGACTCGGTGCGCGCCCAGGGGCAGACGTTGCGGCTGCTCTGGTGGCAGGCGCCGACGATCCTGAACAGCCACCTCGCCCAGGGTACCAAGGACTACGACGCGGCGCGGCCGGTCCTCGAGCCGCTGGCCGCGGTCGACCCCGACGGTAAGCCGGTGCCCAAGCTGGCCGAGGAGATCCCCGCCGTCGACAACGGCGGCGTCTCCCGGGACCTGCGCACAGTGACCTGGAAGCTGCGCCGCGGGGTGAAGTGGTCGGACGGCACCGACTTCACCGCCGACGACGTCGTCTTCACCTACCAGTACATGGCCGACGAGGCGACCGCCGCCACCGACTCGCAGCAGGCGGAGGGGGTCGACCGCGTCGAGGCGCCGGATCCGTACACGGTTGTCGTGTACTGGAAGGAGCCCAACCCGAACCCCTACCAGCTCTTCGTCTCCGGGCTGGGCAACATCATCCAGAAGAAGCAGTTCTCCGACTTCATGGGCAGCCGGGCCAAGGACGCGCCGGGCAACCTCAACCCGGTCGGCACCGGCCCCTACAAGGTGCGCGAGTTCCGGCCCGGCGACGTCGTCGTCTACGAGGCGAATGAGTTCTACCGGGAGCCGAACAAGCCGTACTTCAAGGAAGTCCAGCTCAAGGGCGGTGGTGATGCCACCTCGGCCGCCCGCGCCGTCTTCCAGACCGGCAGCGTCGACTACGCCTGGAACCCACCTTCTGCCCCGCAGCCTCGCCGCGTCAATCGGTCTTCCAGACCGGCAGCGTCGACTACGCCTGGAACCTCCAGGTCGAGGCGCAGGTGCTCAGCGAAATCCAGCGGGGCGGCCGGGGCGACCTGATCACGGTGGTCGGGCCCAACGTCGAGCGGCTGCTGCTCAACCGGGCCGACCCGAACCGCGAGGTCAACGGCGCCCGCTCCGAGCCCAGCACGCAGCACCCGTTCTTCTCGGATTTGCGCGTGCGCCAGGCGTTCGCGATGGCGGTCGACCGCAACGCCATCGCCCAGCAGCTCTACGGCCCCGCCGGCGACCCCACTACCAATATCGTCACCGCCCCGTCCGACGTCGTCTCGCCCAACACCGCCACCTTCGACGTCAGCAAGTTCGACATCGCCCGGGCGAACCAGTTGCTCGACGAGGCGGGGTGGCTGCGCGGCTCCGACGGCATCCGCCAGAAGGACGGCGTGCGGATGAAGGTGCTCTACCAGACCACGGTGAACCCGCTGCGCCAGAAGACGTAGGACATCGTCAAGCGCGGTTGGGAGCAGATCGGGGTCGAGGTGGAGCTGAAGGCGGTGCCGGCCGGCGTGTTCTTCTCGTCCGACCCCGGCAACCCCGACACCGCGAGCCACTTCTACACCGACGTCGAGATGTTCACCAACGGCTCGGAGCAGCCCGACCAGACCAACTACCTGGCCGGCTGGACGACCAAGCAGATCGCCCAGAAGTCGAATGAGTGGCGCGGCAACAACTACGAGCGCTACTCGAACCCCGACTACGACCGGCTCTGGGAGCAGCTCAAGGCGGAGCTCGAGCCGAACCGCCGCCGCCAGCTCGTCATCCAGTTGAACGACATGCTCGTGCAGGACGTCGTCATCATCCCGCTGGTGGCGCGCAAGAACGTCTCGGCCAAGAGCAAGCAGCTCCAGGGGGTCCGCCAGAGCCCCTGGGACTCGGAGCTGTGGAACATCGCCGACTGGACCATGTAGGTCGACTGCGCGCGGGGTGACGGGCCGCCGTGGCCGCTCACCCCGCGGCCGGGGCGGTCCGCGGCCCGGCGCGGGCCGCCCGGTGATTCCCCCCACACCGACCAGCCCGGTGCCGTCCGCGGTCGCTACCCGGCTGGGGGCGAGCTGCCGAGCGCATGGAGTTGCCATGGGTCGCTTCCTGCTCCGCCGGCTGATCACGGCGGTGCCCACGCTCATCGTCATCAGCTTCATCCTCTTTGCCATCCTCGCGCTGGCGCCGGGTGATCCGCTCGCGCAGTTCGCCGCCAACCCGGCGGTGCCGCCCGAGGTCCGCGAGAACATCCGCCGCTCGCTCGGGCTCGACCAGCCCTGGCCGATCCGCTACGTGAAGTGGCTGACCTCGCTCGTCCAGGGCGACTGGGGCTTCTCCTTCGCCAGCCGGATCCCCGTCGTCGAGCTGATCAAGCAGCGCCTGCCCAACACGCTGGCGGTGCTGGGCGTCGCCTACGTCATCAGCGTGCTGATCGCCCTGCCGATCGGGATCCTCTCGGCGGTGCGGCAGTACTCCTGGTTCGACCACGCCGTCACCACCTTCGCCTTCATCGGCTTCTCGGTGCCAACCTTCTTCACGGGGGTGATGCTCATCATCCTGTTCAGCGTTAAGCTGCACTGGCTGCCGTTCATCTACGACTCGACCCTCCAGGTGCGCGACGTCAACAGCTTCGTCGAGCAGGTCAAGCAATCGATTATGCCGATCACCGTGCTCGCGCTCTTCCAGACCGCCACACTCACGCGGTTTGTGCGCGCCTCGGTGCTGGAGAACCTGCCGCTCGACTGGGTCCGCACGGCCCGCGCTAAGGGGCTGCGCGAGCGGGTGGTGGTCGTGCGCCACGTGCTGCGCAACAGCCTCATCCCGGTCGTGACGCTGATCGCGCTGGGCGTGCCGTCGGTGTTCGCGGGCGCGATCATCACCGAGCAGATCTTCCGGGTGCCGGGGATCGGGGAGCTCTTGATCACCTCGATCCAGAACAGCGACACCCCGGTGGTGATGGCGATCACCTTCATCTACGCCGTGCTGATCGTGCTGTTCAACCTGATCGCGGACGTCCTCTACGGCGTCCTCGACCCCCGGATCCGGTACGACTGATGGTCGGGATCAGTACACAGCGGCCAACCGCCGCGCTGGCGGACGCCGAAGAGCGGATTCTCCGGCAGCCACCGCGCACGCTCTGGCGCGACGCCTGGCGGCAGTTCCGGCGCCACCACCTCGCGGTCGCGGGCATGGTCGTGCTGGTCATCCTGCTGGTGGCGACGCTGTTCGGCCCGTTCCTCTACCGCGTGCCGATCGACGCGATCGACTACTCGCGCACGCTGCTCGGCCCCTCCCTCCAGCACCCGTTCGGCACCGACGACCTCGGCCGCGACCTGCTGGCGCGCTCCCTGCTGGGCGGGCGCATCTCGATGGCGGTCGGCCTGATGGCGATGCTGATCGCGATGACCTTGGGCACCTCGATCGGCGCGATCGCCGGCTTCTTCGGCGGGCAGGCGGACTCGCTCCTGATGCGGCTGACCGACCTCTTCCTGGCGCTGCCGCAACTGCCGCTCCTCCTGCTGGTGATCTTCCTGTTCCGCGACCCGCTGCGCGCACTGCTGGGGCCGGTCGTGGGCATCTTCCTGCTGGTGGTGGGCGTGATCGGCGTCCTCAACTGGATGCCGGTGGCGCGGCTGGTGCGCGCCGAGTTCCTCTCGCTCAAGCAGAAGGAGTTCGTCGAGGCGGCACGCTGCCTGGGCGCCACCAACGGCCGGATCATCGGCCGCCACATCCTGCCCAACGTGCTCAGCCCGGTCATCGTGGCCGCCACGCTCGCGGTCGGCTCGGCGATCATCACCGAGTCGGCGCTCTCCTTCCTCGGCCTCGGCTTCCCCCCCGACGTGCCGACCTGGGGTCGGCTCCTCTACGACGCCCAGAACTTCCTCGACATCGCGCCGCACCTGGCGATCTTCCCGGGGTTGCTCATCTTCCTGACCGTCATCTCGATCAACTTCATGGGCGATGGGCTGCGCGACGCGCTCGACCCGCGCCGCCAGCGCAGCCCCTGAGGCCCCCGATGCCAGGGGCGCCCCAGGGGCTGGCCTCCAGCCCCCTCATGCGGGGAGACGGTGTAACGGCGGGCCGATTGAGGCCGCGATCGACGCCTTCAGTCCCCTCCATGCGGGGAGACGGTAGGATCTCGCCGGCTGTCTGCGTGAACGGCTGCTCCAGCCCCCTCCATGCGGGGAGACGGTGGCTCCGGGCAACGCCCGGCGCGTAACAGCGGCAGGCGCGGATCGGACCGATTGGCAGGCGGGCGGACGGAGTGGCCGTCGCCCGAGCGAGCGGCCCGTCTACTCCCGTCGGAGCCGCGGGCAGGCGAACCGGGTCCCCCGGCCGGCCAAACACGGGGTAGACTAGAGTCGCGTCGAGCCGCGCCGCAGCCCACGCGGTGGGCGTCCGCGAAGGAGAAACACTGATGACGCTGACCTCGCAACCCCAGTCGTCCGTCGCCCAGTGGCATGAGCTGGCCCAGCAGTTGCGCGTCGACAGCATCCGCTGCACGACGGCGGCCGGGTCGGGGCATCCCACCTCCTCGATGTCCGCCGCCGACCTCATGGCGGTGCTGATGGCGAAGTACCTGCGCTACGACTTCGACAACCCCCATCTGCCGACCAACGACCACCTCATCTTCTCGAAGGGGCACGCCGCGCCGCTGCTCTACGCGATGTACAAGGCGGCCGGTGCGATCAGCGACCAGGAGCTGATGACACTGCGCAAGTTCGGCAGCCGGCTCGAGGGGCACCCGGTGCCGGTGCTGCCCTACGTCGACGTGGCGACCGGCTCGCTTGGTCAGGGGATCGCCATCGGCGTCGGCATCGCGCTGGCCGGCAAGCGGCTCGACAAGCTCCCCTACCGCGTCTGGGTCCTCATGGGCGACAGCGAGGTCGCCGAGGGGTCGGTCTGGGAGGCACTGGACAAGGCCGGAGTCTACGCTCTTGACAATCTGATCGGCATCATCGACGTCAACCGCCTCGGCCAGCGCGGCGAGACCGAGTACGGCTGGCACACCGACGTCTACGAGGCGCGCGGCAAGGCGTTCGGCTGGCACACGATCGTGATCGACGGCCACGACCTGGATGCGATCGACCGGGCCTACGCCGAGGCGACCGCGCCGCGCGAGCAGCCCACGCTCATCATCGCCCGCACGCTCAAGGGCCGCGGCGTTTCCTTTGTGGAGAACAAGCTCGGCAAGCACGGCGTGGCGCTCAAGCCCGACGAGGCGAAGGCCGCCATCGAGGAGCTGGGTGGCGAGCGCAACATCACCGTCCAGGTGCACAAACCCGAACCGGCGCAGTCGCAGTTCGTGCGCACCGACAAACCGGTCCAGTTGCCCATCTACGCCGCCGACAAGCAGGTCGCCACGCGCAAGGCCTACGGCGACGCGCTCCAGGCGGTGGGCGCCGCCCGCTCCGAGGTCGTGGCGCTCGAC
>JBHOQZ010000335.1:0-2466 GCA_042408635.1 Chloroflexota bacterium | reverse complement strand
CTACGAGCGGCCCGAGGCGGCCGTGGCGGCGGCCGACTTCATCTATACCGACGTCTGGACCAGCATGGGCCAGGAGGCGGAGCGCGCCGAGCGCATGGTGCGCTTCCAGGGCTACCAGGTGAACGACGCCTTGCTCGAGCGCGCGCCGGCCCACGCCCGCGTGATGCACGATCTGCCGGCCCACCGCGGCGAGGAGATCACCGACGAGGTCATGGACGGGCCGCGCGCCATCGTCTTCGACCAAGCGGAGAACCGCCTCTGGGCGCAGAAGGCGGTGCTGGCGATGCTGCTTGGGCCGTGGCGCGAGGCGTCACCCGCCGGGGTCGGCGCGCCCGCTGCCTGGCGGGATCGCGGGGGCTGACGATGGCGGGGAATCGCGAGGCGTACCAGGCGGCCATGCAGGCCGGCCACGCCCAGGCGCGCGAGCGCAACTGGGCCGGCGCGGCCAACGAGTACCGCCGCGCCATCAGCGAGTTCCCCAACGACATCGCGGCCCACACCAGCCTGGCGATGGTCTGGTATCGCATGGGCAGCCTCGCGCAGTGCCTGGCCGAGCTCGAGTTCGTCCACCAGCTCGCCCCCGGCGACACGCGCGTCGCCAACAAGATCGCCGAAATCCGCCAGGCGCTCAACGCACCGGCTGCTTCCCGGATCGGCGACCCGAGCGGTGACGGCACCGGCAGGGCGGGGACGAACGGGGCGGGTGGCACGGTTGCCGAGGCGGCCGCCGGGCCGCGCCGGCAGGAGGCGCTCCTCAGCGCGCTCGCCGCGCGCCGTAGCCGCGGCGAGGGGGGCAGCGGCAACGGCACCGGTTTGCACCCGGAGGGTCTGCGGCTCGTGCCCGAGGCGCCGCGCGCGCTTGGCGTGCCCGGGCTCATCGCGCAGACGCTCTACGCCTCGACCCAGCCCGAGCGCCAGGCGGCCTACCAGGAGCTGGTGGCGCACCTGATCGAGGATCCGCAGGCTTCCGACGTGGAGCAGCCAGGGCGGCCGCGGGTCGAGCAGGCGGCGCGCTTCGCGGTGCTGTCGCTGGCGCGGCTGCGTGCCGTCCAGCGCAGCGGACGCGGCAGCACGATCCCGGCCCGCACGGATGCGCTCGCGCCGTCGGGCGCGCTCGGTCACCTCGCCGAGCTCGGGCTCGACCCCGACGTCTCGCTCCACGATCTCGACGACCTGCCCGAGCCGGGCCAGGTGCGGGCGATGGTGGCGCTGGCACGCAGCCGCATCCTGCTCGACGAGGGGCGGGCGCTGGCGGCGGTGGACGAGTGCCAAGCCGGCATCGAGCAGGCGCCCGGCTTCCTGCCGCTCCACCTGCGCCTCGCCGAGGCGCTCCAGCAGCAGGGCCGCACCGCCGCCGCGCTCACGCTCTTCTCCTCGGTGGTCGATGTCTACGGCGTGCGCGAGTCGCCGGTGCGGGCGTTGGCGGCACTGCGCCGGGCGGTCCAGATCAGCCCCGACAACCAGCCGCTGCGCGCCAAGCTCGCCCGCGCCCTGCTCGACCAGGGCTTCACCGAGGAGGCGCTCGCCCACCACCTGGCGATCTGCGAGCACTACCTCGCCATCGGCCAGACCGACAAGGCGTTCGAGGAGTACCGTCGCACGCTCTCGATCTTCCCCGACAGCGCCGAGGCGCTGATCGAGTTCGGCCGCGCGCTCAGCCGGCTGGGCCGCACCGTCGACGCCGCCGAGACGTTCATCCGCGCCTGGTCGGTCGATACCGCCAACCCGCTGGCGGCCGCCTACTGCCTCACCGCCAACGCGAGCGAGCCCTGGGAGGAGTTGCGCCCGACGCTCGAGGCGCTGATCGAGGCCGCCAGCACCGCCGACGGGCGGCTGAGCGCGGCGCTGCGCGTGCTCGAGGACGCGGCCGAGCTCTACCCCGAGAACGCCGCGCTGACCTGCGCCGCCGGCACGGTGCTGGTGGCGGCCGGCCACCCCGAGCGGGCGATTCGCTTCCTCGAGGCCACCGTCGCCAGCGGCCAGCCGCCGGCCACCGACGCCCAGCCGTTCCTCGCCCGGGCCATGCTGGCGGTCGGGCGCGCCGACGCTGCGCTCGAAGCGCTCGGCCACGCCGACCTGTCCGACGATGACCCCGATGCGCTCATGCTGCGCGCCGAGGCCTACCTCCAGCGGGGCCAGTGGAGCGAGGCGGAGCCGCTGCTGGAGAAGGTCGCCGAGCTGGTGGGCGAGCCGGCGGTGCGCTGGCAGCAGGCGCTCGTGAACGCGCACCTCGGGCGGATCGAGGTCGCCTTCGATCAGATCGAGACCGCCGAGCCCGACGACGCGAGCGAGGTGCTCCAGAACGCGGTGGCCGCGCTCGAGGCCGCGATCGCTGAGACGCCCACGCCCTGGACGTGGCACCGGCGCCTGGCCGCCTGGCACCGGGGCCGCAACGCCAACCGGCGCGCGGCGCTGGCGCTGGCGCTGGCCGGTGAGGCGCAGGCGGCGGCCGAGGGGCCGGCGGCC
>JBHOQZ010000329.1:0-2219 GCA_042408635.1 Chloroflexota bacterium | reverse complement strand
ACCGGCAGCCAGTAGCGCACCTTTTCGGGATTGAACGGCCCTGCCTCGTAGTGCGGATCGGGGTAGCGCAGGAAGTACCACGACGAATCGACGAACGTATCCATCGTGTCGGTCTCGCGCCGCGCCGGCCCGCCGCACCCCGGGCAGGTGGTGTTGACGAACCGCTCATCCAGGATCAGCGGCGATTGCCCCGTCGGCAGGAACTCGGCGTCCTCCGGCAGCAGGACCGGCAGGTCCTCCTCCGGCACCGGCACCGTGCCGCAGCGGTCGCAGTAGACGATCGCTGCGGCACGGTGCCGGTGCCGGAGGAGGATCTGCCGGTCCTGCTGCCGGAGGACGCCGAGTTCCTGCCGACGGGGCAGTCGCCGCTCATCCTGGATGAGCGGTTCGTCAACACCACCTGCCCGGGGTGCGGCGGGCCGGCGCGGCGCGAGACCGACACGATGGATACCTTCGTCGATTCGTCGTGGTACTTCCTGCGTTACCCGGATCCGCACTACGAGGCGGGGCCGTTCAATCCCGAGAAGGTGCGCTACTGGCTGCCGGTGGATATGTACTGCGGCGGCATCGAGCACGCCATCCTGCATCTGCTCTACTCGCGCTTCTTCACCAAAGCGCTGCGCGACATGGGGCTGCTGGAGTTCGGCGAGCCGTTCCGCAAGCTCTTCAACCAGGGCATCATCCTCGGGCCCGACCACGAGAAGATGTCCAAGAGCCGCGGCAACGTCGTCACGCCCGACGACTACCTGCCAACCCACGGCGCCGACTGCATCCGCATGTTCCTGATGTTCATGGGGCCGTGGGATCGCGGCGGCCCGTGGAACGACAAGGGGATCGAGGGGATCTGGCGGTTCCTGAACCGCATCTGGGGCCTGGTGCTCGACCCGCCCGCCACCAAACTGGCGCCCCACACGCCGGACGACGAGCGGGCGCTGCGGCGCGCCACCCACCAGACGATCCGCACCGTGACCGAGCAGATCGCGTCGTTTCGGTACAACACGATGGTCGCCACGCTGATGACGTTCGAGAACCACCTTGGACGGGCCCAGCGCACGACGCTGCGGACCACCCCAGCCTGGGACGAGGCGATCGATGCGCTCCTGCGCCTGCTGGCGCCCTCGGCGCCGCACCTGGCTGAGGAGCTCTGGGCGCGGCTGGGCAAGCCCTACAGCATCCACAACCAGTCCTGGCCGACCTGGGACGAGCGGCTGGCGGCCGAGGACCAGATCGAGTACGCCGTCCAGGTGAACGGCAAGGTGCGCGACCGCATCACGCTGCCGGCCGATGCCGCGCCGGAGCAGGTGCAGGCGCGGGCCCTGGCGAGCGAGCGGGTGCAGACCTTCCTCGCCGGCAAGGCGCCGCGCAAGGTCATGGTCGTGCCGCGCCGCCTGGTCAGCATCTCGGTCTAGAGCCGGGTCATCCGCGCCACCCCCGCCGCCACGGCGGCAGGGGTGGCAGGCGCGACCGGGGGCGGGAGAGGAGAGCGTGCAGGAGCAGGACCACTACCGGGTGTTGCAAGTCGACCCGCGGGCGGAGGCGGAGGTCATCCAGGCCGCCTACCGCAAGCTGGCGGCGAAGTACCACCCGGACGTGAACCCGAGCCCGGACGCGGCCGAGCAGATGGCGCGGATCAACCGGGCGCGCGACGTGCTCCTCGATCCCGAGGCCAGGGCGCGCTACGACACCGCCCGGCGCGTCTTCATGAACCCATTCACCACGCCCGGCGGTGCTTCGGGCGACGACCCGGCCGCGCCTGCGCCCACGCTCGCCCAGCGGATCATCATGGCGCTCGTGCCGTGGTTCATCGGCACCTTCGCGCTCACCATCCTCTTCGAGGTGCTGCCGCGCCTCAAGCAGTTCACGATCCCGATCGTGCTGGTGGCGATCGCGCTCTGGTTCTTCTGGCTCAAGCCCATGATGGCGAAGAACTGGGGCTACGGCAGCAAGCCACCCGAGGAGTAGGCGCCTAGCGCCAGTACCGATCGCGGTCGCGCTCGCGGGCCCGGCGCGGGGCGCGCTGGGGATTGCCCCGCTTGCGCCCGAAGGTGGAGCGGGACGCCGCATCGTCGTCGTCTTCGGGTCCGGGTGGGGCGCGCCGCGGGGCGCGGGGCGGCGCCGGCACCGGTCGGATGCCGATCGCACGCCCACCCGTGAAGGTCGCGGTCGAGCGCACGTCGCGGTCGTTGCTGATGACGAGCACCTGATCGGAGCCGGCGGCC
>JBHOQZ010000328.1:0-2515 GCA_042408635.1 Chloroflexota bacterium | reverse complement strand
CGCCGCCGTCGAGGATCACCTCGACGCGGTCGCCCACGCTGGCGGCGATCTCGGGCAGGGCATCGACCGCGGCCATGGCGCCGTCGAGCTGGCGGCCGCCGTGGTTCGAGACGATGACGGCGTCGACCCCGCGCTCGACGGCGCGGCGGGCGTCCTCGGCCGTCATGACGCCCTTGAGCGCGAGGTGGCCGGGCCAGAGGCCGCGCAGCCAGTCGAGGTCGTCCCAGTCGACGGAGGGGTCGAACTGGCTGTTGACCACCTGGGCGATCGAGAAGGCGCCCCCGCCGGCCCGGCCCAGCGCCCCGCGGAAGTTCGCGTAGTCGATGCGCGGGTGGCGCGCCATGCGCAGCAGCCAGGGCAGCTTCCGCAGCGAATCGAGCGCGTTGGTGACCGTGATGCGCGGCGGCACGGTCGCCCCGTTGCGCAGGTCGCGCTCGCGCTGGCCGATCACCGGCGTGTCGACGGTGAGCACCAGCGTGCGGTAGCCGGCGGCGGCCGCGCGCTCCACGATCGAGCGCGTCAGACCCCGGTCGCGCCAGACGTAGAGCTGGAACCAGTGCGGCCCCGGCCCCGCCTGCATCACCTCTTCCAGGGCGACCGACGACATGCAGCTTAGCGTGAAGATGACGCCGGTGCGCACAGCGGCGCGGGCGGCGTGGAGCTCCCCGCGCGGCGTCGCCATGCCGCACAGCCCGGTGGGCGCCAGGATGAGCGGCGACTCGACGCGCTGGCCAAGCAGCGTCGTCGACTGGTCGACGCGGCTCACGTCGACGAGGATGCGCGGGCGGAAGGTGTAGCGGGCGAAGGCGAGGCGGTTGAGCCGCAGCGTCAGCTCGTCCTCGGCGCCCCCGTCGATGAAGTCGAAGACCGCCCGCGGGAGACGGCGCCGCGCGCGCCGCCGCAGATCCTCGATGGTGATGATCATCCCGACTCTCCTCCCGCTCCGCTGCCCGCCGACTGGCCCACGGCCGCGCGACCGCGCCGATCCGCCCACCGGCCCGCCTATCCTGCCACAGAACGCCGGGCGCCGCGACCGAACCGATGGTGCTAAGATCGCCCGGAACGGTTGGCGGGAGGGGGCGCAGGCGGGTGAGCAGGCGCGATGGCACGGCGGCCGGGGCGTCCCGACCGGCCGCAGGCCCCGCGAACGCGGCGCCGACGGCCCGGACTGCCCGCACCGGCGAGGGGCGGACGGCGCTGCCCGAGCGGGTCGAGGAGATGGGTGCGGCCGTGCGCCGGCTCGCCTGGCCGATCGTCCTCGAAAACCTCTTCCAGACGTTCCTCGAAACGCTGAACGTCGCGCTCGTCGGCCGCCTGGGGGCGGTGGCGCTCGCCGGGGTGGGCACCGCGACCCAGCTCACCTGGATCGGGCAGAGCGCGACCTCGGCGCTGGCGGTCGGCACCACCGTGCTGATCGCGCGCTTCGTCGGGGCCGGCGAACCGGGCATGGCCAACCACACGCTCAAGCAGTCGGTCACGCTCGGCCTGCTGGCGGGCGCGGTGCTGGGGTTGCCGGCGATCCTCTTCGCGGAGGCGATGGTCGGCGTCTTCGGGCTCGAGCCCGCGGCGACGGCGGTCGGCGCCGAGTACCTGCGCGTGAACATGGGCGGCATCGGCTTCATGCTGCTGATGTTCATCCTGGGTGCGGCGCTGCGCGGTGCGGGCGACAGCCGCACCCCCATGGTCGCGACCGGCCTCATCAACGTGGTCAACGCCGTGCTGGCGGTCGGGCTCGTCTTCGGCTTGCTCGGCATGCCGGAGCTGGGCGCCGTCGGCGCGGCCTGGGCCTCGGTGGCGAGCCGGGTCGTCGGCGTGGGCTACCTGCTCTGGCGGCTGCTGCGGCGCGACGGCCGGCTCAGCCTCGCCGGTGGCGGCGGCTGGGCGCCGGACCTCGGCTTGATCTGGCGGCTGCTGCGGGTGGGGCTGCCGGCGTCGGGCGAGCAGCTTCTCATCTCGTTCGGCATGCTCGCCTACAGCCTCATGGTGGTGCCGCTCGGCACGGCCGTGTTCGCGGCGCAGCGGCTCGTCTTCAACGCCTTCACGTTCTCGTTCCTGCCCGGGTTCGGCTGCGGCCTGGCCGCGACGACGCTGGTGGGGCAGGCGCTCGGCGCGGGCCGGCCGGACCTGGCGGTGGCGGCGAACCGCTCGGCGCTCCGGCTGGGGCTGCTCTGGATGGGGTCGGTCGGCGCGGCGTTCTTCGCCTTGCCCGAGACGTTCCTGAGCCTCTTCACCAATGAGCCCGAGCTGATCGCCATCGCCACGCCGGCGCTGCGGATCATGGCGCTCGGCCAGCCGTTCAATGCCATGGCGGTGGTGCTGGCCGGGTCGCTGCGTGGCGGCGGCGACACGCGGGTGCCGATGCTGGCCGTGCTGGCTGGGATGTGGCTGGTGCGCCTGCCGCTCGGCTACCTCGTCGGCATCGTGCTCGGCTTCGGGCTGCCGGGCGTCTTCACCTCGAACATCCTCGACTCGGGCGCCCGTGCGCTCGTCAACTGGGTCAGGTTCCGCGGCGGCC
>JBHOQZ010000327.1:0-20267 GCA_042408635.1 Chloroflexota bacterium | reverse complement strand
GCCGAGAAACTCGCGACCCCCGACACGAGCGTCGCCGACCTCATCGGTGACGTCGACCCGATGAAGGTCGCCGAGGGGCGCTACCTCTCGAACGAGTTGACGATCCACTACGGGCTGGTGCCGCGCACCAACCGCGGCATCTTCTGCATCAACGAGCTGCCCGACCTCGCCGAGCGGATCCAGGTCGGCCTCCTCAACATCATGGAGGAGCGCGACGTCCAGATCCGCGGCTACAAGATCCGCCTCGCGCTCGACCTCTTCGTCGTCGCCTCGGCCAACCCCGAGGACTACACCAACCGCGGCCGGATCATCACCCCGCTCAAGGACCGCTTCGGCTCGCAGATCCGCACCCACTACCCGAAGAACATCGACGACGAGATCGACATCATGGACGCCGAGCGCCTCGTCTTCGAGGACGAGGGCTACGAGACGGTCGTCCCGCGCTACATCAAGGAGATCATCGCCGAGGTGACGCACCTCGCGCGCAAGAACAGCGATATCTCCCAGCGCTCGGGCGTCTCGGTGCGCGTGTCGATCTGCAACTACGAGAACGTGCTCGCCAACGCCTTCAAGCGCGCGATCCGCCTTGGCGAGCGCCAGGTCGTGCCGCGGGTGAGCGACCTGACGGCGCTCGTCTCCTCGACGGCGGGCAAGATCGAGCTCGAGGCGGTCGGCGAGGCCAAGGAAGACCGCGTCATCGAGCGGCTGGTGCAGGGGGCGATCCTCAACACGTTCAACCGCATCTTCAACGTGGCCGAGTTCGAGGACGTGATCGCCGGCTTCGAGCGCGGGCGCTACTTCGAGGTGTCGGACACGCTGCCGTCGATGGAGTACGTCAAGCAGGCGACGGAGTTCCCGAGCCTGCGCGGCGCCGTCGCCAAGCTCAAGGCCCAGGGCAACCCGGCGCTGGTCGCCTCGGCGGTCGAGTTCGTGCTCGAGGGGCTCCACCTCAACCGCCGCCTCAACAAGGACCGGACCGCGTCCCGGTCGCGCTACCGCCGCTAACCGCGCGCCGGCAGGGGCGGGCTGAGTGCTGAGCGGGCGAGGAACGGGAACCGGGATCACGTGGCTCAGCACTCAGTCTTTTCCACCCGCCCTGGTCCACCCGCTGGTGCTCGGCACACCGGTCCCGACTGGTTGCCAGACCCGAGCTGCTCAGGACACCCCGGAGGGGATCAGATGTTGTACCGCTATACGCGCTGGGACGGCACCCAGCAGATCAATCCCTTCGACGCGGACGAGCTCATGGAGGCGCTCTCCGACGACCTCATGGAGTACGGCGACCTGCGCAGCGCGCTCCAGCGCCTCTACCGCTGGGGCGATGAGGGGCGCCTCTCCGATCGGCTCGAGGGGTTGCAGCAGCTCCTCGAGCGCCTGCGCCAGCAGCGCCAGCAGGAGCTGAACCGCAACAACCTGGGCGGCGTGCTCGACGAGATCAAGGAAAAGCTCGACCAGATCATCCGCACCGAGCGCGAGGGGATCCGCCGGCGCCTCGACGACGCCTCGGGCCAGGGCCAGTCCCAGCGCGGCGACCGCTCGGGGCCGCAGACCCAGGCCGGCCAGCAGGGCCAGGCAGGTCAGCAGGGCCAGCGCGGCCAGCAGGGCCAGGCTGGGCAACCCGGGCAGATGGGCCAGCGTGGACAGCGCGGCCAGGCGGGGCAGCGCGGCCGGATGGGGCAGATGGGCGCCGCGGGCCAGCCGGGTCAAAGCGGTGAGCCGGGCGAGGCCGGCGAGCCAGGCGAGCTGGGGCCCGAGGACCTCGACCAGATGCGGCGCATGCTCGAGAACATCGCGCAGAAGAAGCTCGGCTACCTCGACGAGTTGCCGCGCGACCCCGGCTCGCAGATAAAGGCGCTGCGCGACTACGACTTCATGGACGACGAGGCGCGCCAGCAGTTCCAGGAGCTGCTCGAATCGCTCCAGCGCCAGGTGATGCAGTCCTACTTCCAGGGCATGAAGGACGCGATCCAGAACATGACCCCGGAAGACCTGGCGCGCATGCGGGAGATGGTGCGCGACCTCAACCAGATGATCCAGCAGAAGCTCCAGGGCCAGGAGCCGGACTTCACCAGCTTCAAGCAGAAGTACGGCGACATGTTCCCCGGCATCGAGAGCTTCGACCAACTGATGGACCACATGTTCCGGCAGATGGCGATGATGCAGTCGCTGCTCAACAGCATGTCGGCCGATCAGCGCCAGGCGCTCCAGCAGATGATGGACTCGATCCTCCAGGACGACCGCCTGAAGTGGGATCTTGCCCAACTCGGCGCCGGCCTCCAGCAGCTCTTCCCCGACCGCCGCTTCGGCGCCCGCTACCCCTTCCGGGGCGACGAGCCGCTGTCGCTGGCCGAGGCGATGAACCTGATGGAGCGCATGCAGGGGCTCGACGAGCTCGAGCGCCAGCTCAAGAGCGCGCACAACTTCTCGAACCTCGAGCGCGTCGATGCCGACAAGATGCGCGACCTGCTCGGCGACGATGCCGCCCGCTCGCTCGAACAGCTCCAGCAAATCGCCAGGATCCTCGAGGAGTCGGGCTACATCCGCCGCAACGGGGACAAGCTCGAGCTGACCCCGCGCGGCGTGCGCAAGATCGGCCAGAAGGCGCTGCGCGACATCTTCGCCCAGATGCGCAAGGACAGCTTCGGCCGCCACGAGGCGCGCCTGCGCGGGGTCGGCGGCGACCGCGCCGACGAGACGAAGAGCTACGAGTTCGGCGACCGCTTCGACCTCGACATCCAGAAGACAGTGATGAACTCGGTCGCGCGCGACGGCGCCGGCACGCCCGTGCGCATTGCGCCCGAGGACTTCGAGGTCCATCGGACCGAGCTCTTGACCACGGCCTCGACGGTGCTGATGCTCGACATGAGCCGCTCGATGCTGCTGCGCGGCTGCTTCCTGGCGGCCAAGAAGGTGGCGCTCGCGCTCAACAGCCTGATCCGCGGCCAGTTCCCGAAGGACAACCTCTACATCGTCGGCTTCTCGTACACCGCGCACCAGCTCCAGGCGGAGGCGCTGCCCGAGCTGGACTGGGACGAGTACGTGTACGGCACGAACATGCAGCACGGCTTCATGCTGGCGCGGCAGCTCCTGAGCCGGCACAAGGGCGGCACGCGCCAGATCATCGTCATCACCGACGGGGAGCCGACGGCGCACTTCGAGAACGGGCGGGTCCAGTTCAACTACCCGCCGACCTACCGCACGATCCAGGAGACGCTGCGCGAGGTGGTGCGCTGCACGCGCGAGAACGTGACGATCAACACGTTCATGCTCGAGCGCAGCCCGTATCTGACCGACTTCGTCAACCAGGTGACGAAGATCAACAAGGGCCGGGCGTTCTTCGCCTCACCCGAGCGCCTGGGCGAGTACATCCTCGTCGACTACGTCGCCAACAAGCGCAAGCGCATCGCCTGACCCAACTGGAGCGACCGGGCCCACAGACGGACTGGGTCGGATAAGCGTACGACCCAGTCCGTTATGCACCCGGCGCTCGGGTGCCTTGAATGAGTGCTTCGCTATGGACGTAGTTTCGATCCCGACACCGGCCCAAGCGAGGTCGCGAGCTGCCAGAGGATATCCTTGCTGAGATCAAGGGTGGCCCGCAGTTCGATGCGCGTTCCGTCCCGGTCGAAGACGAGCCAGCGCCAGCGCGCATCCTCCCAATACCATCCCCTTAGGCCGCCAATTGTTACGCTTTGCCCATTGGGTTGCCCGCGCGCCCGCGAGATCGGTCCCTGTTCCAGATGGAGCACCCCGGACCCAGAGTCCACCGAGTATCGCTGAGCGACCAAGCCGTTAAACACCTGGAACATCGGCTGCCCGGCGATCAATCCCGCTGGGGCGTTCGTCGGTTGGAAGACCTGAAAGTTCGCGAGATCGGCCACGCGCTGCCACTGCTCAGGTTGCGAGACGACCGCCGTCGCCCCCTGCACGCTGCTCTCGACCACCTGCGCATCCGGTGGTGGTGTGAACCGGAAGAGGCTGGCGTCGATCGACGGGTTTGCCTCGACACTCGTGAAGGTGCGCTCGATCAGGAGGTTGCCGTCGAGATCTCGCACCTCGCTGCGAAGGGGCAAGTAGAACTCCCGATCGATCCAGATCTGCACCCGCCGCAGGCGCAACGGGTCGAAAGTTCCCGGCCGCGGCTGCGGCACGAGCTCGACCACCAGCGTTGGCCGACCGGCGATGATCGCCTCCTGACCGAGTGTAATCAAGTAGCTAGGGTCGCCCCGAAATGCCCCAAGATCGACAGCGGTCAGGGTCGAGCGCGCGATTTGCGACGCGGCCCCTTGCAGTCTGGTAACTCGTTTGCTCTCCGGCTCATACTGCCAGGCCGCGGCGCCATCGGTGATGACAAGGGGGTGGCTGTCCGGTGACGCGACGCCCGGTGGCTGTGTGTCGTGCCTGACGGATGATTGCGCGACCACTGTCGATGGCAATCGCGGGGGTGTGCGAGGAGATCGTCCTGCCCCCGGCTCGTGCGTGAAAGAGCGCACCTGTGCGCGGTAGAATCCGGGCGCCTGCGCCCACACCTCTTCTTCCGTGATCAGGAACGAGTCGGCGGCCGTGGAGCGGGTTCGAGAGAGGCTCATCCCGTGATAGCCCTGTAGCCCGAATGCACCTAGGTTCGCGACAGTACTCTCCGCCCGGGTCAGCACCTCGGTTGCACCCGCCGACTGAGGTCGGCCAAACAGAATCCCAAGACCAGCCAGGAACAAGGAGAGAGCGGCGGCGACAGCGCCAACGCGAAGAAACACAAGTCGCCACCGAGTATCCGACAGTCGATACATCCTTTGCTGAGCAGACGCATCAGCCAAGATGCGATTCCAGATCCCCACCTTAGATGGAGGATTGCTCACCGATGCACTCCCTTCTCGTTGCGCAGGTAGTCCTCGCGCAACTGGTGGATTGTGCGGTACAGGGCTGTTCGAGCTGCTCCTTCCATCTTGCCCAGGACCGCACCGATCTCCTTAGAGACCGGCCAGCCAACCGCCGACCGGATGCCGCGTGCAAAGTCACCGCACCTCGTTGAGAGAGAGGGACAGCACCGGGCCCCCTGCCTCCTGGGCGTCGTAGATCAGCCGCACCAAGTCGGCCTCGCTCGGAAGGGGAAAGCCGAGCTGGCCGTGCATCGTCTCGCCCGGCTCCAGCCCCTCCCGAGCTGACTTCGCGATCGCCGTGTACCCAGGCTGGACCCGACGCCCCTGTCGATCCTCCGCGACGAAGTAGACCAGGCTGAACGGGATGGTGCGGCGCCCCGCATTCGTGAGCCGGACGTCGACCATGATCACGTCGATGAGGCGGGGCACCGGCGTGTAGCGGTCCATGCCCGGCCAGTAGCGATAGACAGCCGAGACCGCGAGCGTCAGATCGGCTACCCTTGTCGAGGCAATGACCGGCCCCGGAGTCGGTGTCCGCGGGATCGGCCTGGTCGTGAGGGCATCTTCGATAGCGTTCATGACCAGTGGCCAGCCCTGTGTCACGACGCTCCAGAGCACTGAGAGGATCGTCAGCAATAGCAGCCCCACGAGCAAGCGCTTTATCCGTCTCACCACAGGCCCGTGCTCCAATGGCCTCCATCTCGCCTCGCATTCGGCGACATAGGAGCGGCTGCCTCAATACCTCGATGGAGGAGGCAGCCGCGTGTTTCATGTATTGGTATTGGCACAGGCGATGAAGTGATTAGTACGTGCTTGTAGCCAGGCCGACATCCTCCATCGCCCAGTAGAGGTTGGAGTCCCTCACCTGGATCTTGTTCGGGGACGCGCTACTGTTCTGCTTCTTGACGGATCGGATGACGGCGTCCTTGAGCACGTCAACTGCGAAGACATCGGGCATCTGGCGCACCTTCGCGTACTCGCTCCGGGTGAGGGTGGTGTCCGTCGAGATCACCCCAAGCACCTTCGGCTCTGCCGTCTGGTCCGCCGTCTGCTTAAGGCTCTTGATGTTGTTCACCACGCGATTGTATGCCTCGATATCGAATGCCGGCTGGCCGGCGCTCGACTGACCAATCTGCCGAATGCCTCTGGGATCAGGTGCCCAGACCGGTGGCACTCCGATCGTTATGCGCGTGCCGTCGGGCTGGAGGGCGCGGACGATCGAGCCGGTCGGCGAGATGCCGACGTCCGCAACGAACTTGGTGAATTCCGGTACGCTGAGCGGCCGTTTGAACACGATCGTCGCCTTGAGCGACCCCTCTGTCCGCAGGATGTCGGCTGCGTGCGAGTCCATAGCTGCGACGGCAGCTTGGATGTCAGCAGTTGATTTTGCCGGGTAGTCGACCGCGATCATGTAGTTGCCACTCGGGTCGGCGGCTACGATTGTGTGACGGAACTTCCAGGTTCCGATGCTGACCTCTGTCCATCCTGTGTCTGCAGCAAGCGGCGGCGTCTGTGAAACGACGATGAAGGCCAGGGCAGCGAGCGCTATGAGGATCACCGTGACGATCGCCGAGATCTTGCCAACGTTCATGTTCCCTCTCCCCCGAGTTGTTGATTGGCCGAGTGGGCGACCATGCTCCTAGGTGGAGGTGTAGTGGTTAGCAGAGGTATTTTCCTCCCCACTGATCGAAGCACCATGTCTTGGGGATGTTGATATCATGCTGAGTCCACTGGTTGGAAAAGAAGTTGACGTCGTTCGACACCTTTCCGGGACCGTTCCAGTAGAGGTCGCCGTTCTGGAGCTCGAACTCAGCGCCGCCGTAGTACGTGATGTAGGCATTCATCGACGCCGTCCAGCCGAGTACGCGCACCTCGTTGTTGTATCCGGTGAACTGCGACCAGGGAAAGAAGCCACAGGTGGCGTTCTTCTGCATTAGCCAAGGTGATGGCAGATTCGTCCACCACTCCCCGTCGAACGTGAATGGTAGAGCGCAGTTGGCCGTGTTGCGATCGAAGACGTGGAACACCGGTCCAGCGTTGAAGTAGTACCGCACGTTGGTGATGGTGTACGGATCCCAGAGCATCGCGCTGTTTTGCGCCTGAACACGCTGGTGGCAGCAGTGGTTGTAGTTCTCGGCATGGATTTCACCATAGTAGTTGCCGTAGTGCGGATCGTAGCTCTGGGCGTTGTAGTTCGTGAGATACACGATCGCTTGGGCGTAGTTCTGTGGGATCTGCGCAAGGACGAGCGCGATCACCAGGGCCAGGAAGCGAAGTCTCGAACGGGCTGCTATCCTCATCATGTCCTCCTCCTCCTCGGAACGTGAGGTGAGGATAGGACATGGCCTCGAGGGCAGGCATCTCCAGTCTTGGGTAAATCTCCTCCCCAATATTGGGTAGTTGAGAGGTTGAACCGGCGGATCTAGCCATGACGTCACATTCCCAGTTGGCCCGATCCCCAGCGCCGGACCTTCGAAACGGCGGCGCTGCGAGAATGCACGTCGAGCTTGGCGCGGATGCTCTTGACGTGGCTCGCGATCGTGCCGACCTCGCGGTCGAGCTTCGCCGCGATCTCCTTGTCGCTGTACCCCTCCTCGAGCAGCGCGAACACCTCGCACTCGCGCCGGGTGAAGCCGTGGGTCGTCATCAGGTGGTGCGCCGGGGTCCGTGTCGGCGCAACGCGGGTGTTCTCGGCAGCGCGGCGGGCTACCAGTTCCCGCACGGCGGCTGCCAGGGCGGATTGCCCGATGCCGATGTCGCCGAGCACGCACGTCGTGAGGGTCGATCGCAGGAGGTTGTCGGAGGGCAGATCGGACCAGTTGCGGCAGTTGCTCACGCCGAGCGTGTAGAGTGCGAGCAGGTGATCGACGTCCATGTCGTCGGCGAGCACCAGCACGCAGCACTCGGGCGCCTGCTTCAACCACCACTGCAGCAGCATCACGGCCGGCGCGCCGGCGATCTGGTCGGCGGTGATAGCAGGTCGAGCCCGGCCGCGTTTTCCAGAAGTGAGTTGGCGGGCACCCACCCCGACTCCGCTGAAAGCCGCACGCCAGGGAGCTCATCAACGATCCGCTGGACCGTGTTCCAGCGCAGGGAGTGCGAGGGGATGAGAGAGATCGACCGCGGGGACACGCGACTCCTCCAGCCCGTTCAAGCAGACAGAGAGGTCGCACTCTGCCAGGCGCCCCCTGCCTGCGGGCATGTGCCGTCGCCCAGGAGGGAAGGACCGGCGACAGCGGTGGAGCCCAAGAATAGCCTCTCTCCCGAAAACTGTCAAGGGGTGGCACATTTCGCGCTGAGATTGCATAGAGAAATGCAGCGAGCGATTGCGCCCGCCATCCCGATTGCACCGTGTATACGCGTTAATCGTTTCGCCGCCGCGCAGCACCTACATTGCACATCGATGGCGTGGAGATTGCCGGCGCAGCCAGTCCCTTGCGCTGGGCTGGCATGGTCCGGGATCAGTCGGCGAATTCCTGGGCGAACATGCGTCCGTAGATGCCGCCGCGCACGACGCCGATCCCCAATCGACCGAAGGCGGGCGAGAGGATGTTGGCCCGGTGGCCGGGGCTGTTCATCAGCCCGTTGTGCGCGACTTCGACCGTCGGCGCGTAGGCGAGGTTCTCGCCCATCACCAGGAAGCGCGCCCCCGCCGCCCGCGCCCGCGCCGCCGGAGAGCCCGCCACCGGCGACTCGTGGGCGAAGTAGGAGAGGCGGAACATCTCTTCCGCGTGGCGCCGCCCCGCCTCGGCCAGCTTCTCGTCCCACTTCAGCGGCTTGAGCCCCTGGCGCTGGCGCTCCTCGTTGACGAGCGCGAACAGGCGCTGCTCCGCCTCGTAGTCGGGTGTCAGCGCCAGGTCCGAGGGGAAGCGCAGGTCGGTCGCGCCCTCCGTGCCCTGGTGCGGCACGAGCGAGGGCAGCCCCGGCGGCGCGCCGGCCGGACCCGGCCCGCCCATGAACGGGCGCGTCTCCTCGATCGCCTGGCTCAGCACCGGCTCGATCAGGGGCGTGTACTCGCCCAACCCCTCGGTGAGCGGCCGGGCGATGGCGGAGGTCGCCACCGCCTCGCGCACGCTCCCCTGGACCGGCGCGAGCGCGAGCAGCGTCGCCCCGACCGCTGCGATGACCACGCCGACCGCCGCGCCGAGCGCGAAGCCCGCCAGCGAATCGAGGGCGCGCAGCAGGCCGACCCGGCGCACCTCCGCCCGCACCGGACCGAGCAGCGCGCCAGCTACCCACGAGAAGAGCGCCGAGGCCGCCAGCGCGATCAGCAGAAAGGCGACGATCCAGGCGAACGCCTGCGGCACGCGGGCGGTGTCCTCGAGCCAGTTGGCGGCCGGGCGGTAGAAGACGAATGCCGCCCAGCCCGCCACCAGGAACCCGACCAGGCCGACCGCCGAGGCGATGAAGCCGCGGCCCCAGCCGTTGAGCGCGTAGAGCAGGATGACGACAAGCAGCACGACGTCGACCACGTTGAAGCGCGCCGGGTCGAGCGCCGGCCAGTCTGCCAGGGTATCGAGCCAGCCGTGAATATCCATCTCTCGCTAATGCCGACCGAATTGCCGCTCGAGCGCTGCCTGCGTCAGCAGCACCATCACCGGACGTCCGTGCGGGCAGGTGTGCGGGAGCTCGGTGCGCTCCAGTTGCGCGATCAGCTCGCGCTGCTCGGCCGGTGAGAGCGCCTGCCCGCCCCGCACCGAGCCGCGGCAGGCGAGCGCCAGCAGCAGCCGCTCCTCCCAGTCGCCCGACCGGCCGGGCGCGCCCTCCCCGCCGCCGTCCCCGTCGCCCGCCGTCTCCTCGACGATCTCGGCCACGGCGGCGCGCAGGTCGCGCGCGCGCAGCGTCGCCGGTACCGCCCGCACCAGCACCGCGTTCTTGCCGAACCGCTCAACGTCGAAGCCGAAGGCGCGGTAGCGATCGAGGCGCGCCTCCAGGCCGGCCAGCGCGCGCGGCCCCAACTCGACCGTCACCGGCTCGAGCAGGAGCTGCGTGGCGACCCGGCCCTCCCGGCGCTCGCGCACCAGCCGATCGTAGGTGATCCGCTCGTGCGCGGCATGCTGGTCGATCAGGTACACCCCGTCCGGCCCCTCGGCGACGATGAAGAGGTTGCTCGCCTGCCCGAGCACCCGCAGCGGCGGCAATCGACCTGACCCCCCGGTCGCGCCGGTCGCCGGGTCCGCCGCGAAGGCGTGAGCGCCCGCGCCGTCCGGCCCCGATTCGACGTCGTCGCCCCCCTCACCGGTTGCACCCGGGGTGTGCCAGGTTCCCCCACCCGCTAGGGTCCCCAGTCCCGGCTGAGCGGGCGGCGGTGCGCCGCTCGCCGTTTCCGGCCGGTCGGACCTTGTGGGAGCAGCCGGGGCGCGCATGGTCGTCGCGGCGCGGGTGAGCTCGGGCACGCGCACGTGATCGGCAATGGCGCGGCGCACCGCGCGCTGGACGCAGGCGAACACCAGCCGGTCGCGCTGGAAACGCACCTCGGCCTTAGCCGGGTGAACGTTGACGTCCACCTCGGCGAACGGCAGCGCGATGTTGACCACCGCGACGGGATAGCGCCCCTCCGGCAGCAGGCTGTGGTATGCCTCCTGGATCGCGTAGGCGAGCGAGCGGCTCGTGACCGGCCGGCGGTTCACGAAGAAGAGGAGCGCCGAGCGGCTGCCGCGGCTGAGCGGCGGAATCCCGACGTAGCCCGCGACCTCGGGTGCGCCCGGCTCGTCGCTCCAGTTCGCGGGCGGGATCTCGACCATGCCGCGCGCCGCGCTCACCCCGAGCACGCGCCCGATCGCGTCGAGCAGGCGGCCCGTGCCCGGCGCGGCGAACACCGGGTTGCCCTCGCTCTGGAGGCGAAACGCCACCTCGGGGTAGGCGAGCGCGAAGGTGGTCACGAGCGTGGTGATCGCCCCGGCCTCGGCGCTGGGCGTGCGCAGGTACTTGCGGCGCGCCGGCACGCAGTGGAAGAGGTCGCGCACCGTGACCACCGTGCCGGCCGGCTGAGCGCGCCGGCCGCGGCCGGTTTCACGACCGGCGTCGAAGGCGATCCAGGCGCCGGCCGGTTGATCGGGGGGGCGGCTGGCGAGCTCGAAGCGCGAGACCGCCGCGATGCTCGGCAGCGCCTCCCCGCGGAAGCCGAGCGTGCTGATGCGGAAGAGGTCGTCGCGCTCGCGCAGCTTGCTGGTGCCGTGGCGCGCGCAGGCGAGCTCGAGCTCGGCCGCGGGGATGCCGGCGCCGTCGTCGCTCACCCGGATGAGCTCGGCCCCGCCGCCGCGGATCTCGATCTCGATGCGCCGGGCGCCGGCGTCGAGCGCGTTCTCGATCAGCTCCTTGACGACGCTGGCCGGCCGCTCGATCACCTCGCCCGCCGCGATCTGCGACGCCAGCTCCGCCGGCAGCACCCGGATCCCGCCCGTCACCCCGCCCTACCTACCTGCCACCGTGAATCGTGCGGCCGCCCCCACCCTGCCGGTACCGGCTGCCCCTCGACGAGCCGTGTGGCCCCGCCGCCGCGTCCCCAGTGTAGTCGACCGGCCCGCGCCGCCACAAGGACGCACCTGCTACACCCATCAAGGAGACGCGTGAGAGCCCAGACCCGCCGGCCCGGCGGCCGTGCCAGGCGGGCGTGGACACAACCGGCATCACCCCCTATAATTGAAGGGAACTGAATACCTTCAGGGCAAGGTGAGGCGTCGGACGACGCCAATTCCTGATCGGCGGTACAGCCCGCGAGCCCCTTGCGGGGCAGATCCGGTGCAACTCCGGGGCCGACGGTATAGTCCGGATGGAAGAAGGCTGACTGAGATGTGGCTTGGACACTCAGGGTCCAGGGCGGTCATGCCTTGGACCCTTTCCTTTGCCGGGCCCGCGCCCGGCCTCTCCCCCGGCCGGTGCGCCGACCCGCCCGCCGACGCCGGTACCGGCTCCGCCGATGGGCACACCCCGGCCGAGCCCGCCGACCTGCGCCAGGCGGAGCGGCACGTCGCCTGGATGCGGCGCGCGCTCGCCCTGGCCGAGCGGGCCCGTGGCTTCTGCTCGCCTAACCCCGCCGTCGGCGCGGTGATCGTGCGCGATGGGCAAGTCGTGGGCGAGGGCTGGACGCAGCCGCCGGGGCAGGCGCACGCCGAGATCGTGGCGCTGCGCCAGGCGGGCGAGGCGGCGCGGGGCGCGACCCTCTACGTCACCCTCGAGCCCTGTGCCCACCACGGTCGCACGCCCCCCTGTACGCGGGCGATCGTCGAGGCGGGCATTGTCGAGGTCCACGCCGCCGTGGGCGATCCCAACCCGCTGGTAGCCGGCGCCGGCTTCCGGCAGCTCGCGGCGGCAGGCGTCCGCGTGGTCGTGGGTGCCTGCGCGGACGCTGCGACCGAGCTGAACGAGGCGTTCTTCAAGCACATCACCACGGGCCGGCCGTTCGTCACCGCCAAGTGGGCGATGACGCTCGACGGCAAGATCGCCACCCGCACAGGCGACTCGCGCTGGATCTCGGGTGGGGCGAGCCGCCGGCTCGTCCACCGCTGGCGGGCCGTGGGCGACGCCGTCATGGTCGGGATCGGCACGGCGCTGGCCGACGACCCGGAGCTGACCGCGCGCGACGTCGATGGGCCAGTACGCCAGCCGCTGCGGATCGTGGTTGACAGCCGCGCCCGGCTGCCCCTGACGGCGAAGCTCCTCTCGCCCGCGCTGGCCGCCGGCACGCTGGTCGCGGTGGCCGACCCGGCCGGGGCTGATCTGCCGCGCGACGAGCGTCGGGCGTTCGCGGCGCGCGTGGCGGCGCTCGAGGCGGCCGGGGCGGAGGTCTGGCGGCTGCCGGTGGTTTATCCCGGGGAGCCGGCCCGCGCCGTCACCGGTCGGACCCGCGTCTCGGAGGCGGACGTCCCGGCGAGCGAGGGTGGAGCGCGGGCGGACGAGGCCGGGGCCGGGCAGCCGCGGGTCGACCTGGGCGCGCTGTTCGAACGGCTCGGCGCGCGCGGCATCACCTCGGTACTGCTCGAGGGGGGCGGGGAGCTGATCGCGGCGGCGCTCGCCGGCGGCCACGTCGACAAGGTCTGCGTCTTCGTCGCGCCGAAGCTGTTCGGCGGTCGCGCGGCATCTGGGCCGGTCGGGGGCGAGGGCGTCGCGCGCGTGGCCGACGCGGTCGGCCTGCGGCTCCACCGCGTCGAGCCGGTGGGCGAGGACATGCTGATCGTGGCGTATCCGGCGGGCGGCGTGGGCGACGGCGGCGGGCGGGCCGGCAGGCGGGCCGTGGACGCGGACCGGAACGCCGGGGCGGCGGTGAGGGAGGGCGATGTTCAGCGGGATCGTTGAGGCGGTGGGCGTGGTGGTCGACGCCGCGGTGGGCGAGCGCGGCGGCCGGCTCGTGATCGACGCCGGGGAGCTGCCGCTCGGGTCGTCGACCACTCCCGGGGGCGTCGAGAGCCAGCGGGTGGATCGGAACGCTGGATTCGGGCTGGGGGACAGCATCGCGGTCAACGGCGTCTGCCTGACGATCGAGCGAATCGAGGGCAGCCGCTTCCAGGCGACGACGATGCTCGAGACGCTGCGGCGCACCAACCTCGGCGCGCTCCGTCCGGGCGACCGGGTGAACCTGGAGCGGGCGCTGGCGGCCGACGGCCGGCTCGGCGGCCACATCGTCCAGGGCCACGTCGACGGCACCGCCGAACTGGTGGCGGTGGCGCCCGACGGCGAGTCGCTGCGGCTGCGCTACGCGCCGCCCCCGGCGCTGATGCGCTACCTGGTCGAAAAGGGGTTCGTCGCGGTCGACGGGGTGAGCCTGACGGTGACGGACGTGGACGACTCGACGTTTGGCATCGCGCTCGTGCGCTACACGCAGGAGCACACGGTACTGGTGCAGCCGGTGGGCTACCGGGCGAACGTCGAGGTGGACGTGCTTGCCAAGTATGTGGAGAGGTTGATCCATGCCGCTGGCTACGATCGAAGAGGCGCTTGAGGAGATCCGGCGTGGCCGGTTCGTGATCGTGGTCGACGACGACGACCGCGAGAACGAGGGCGACATGATCATGGCGGCCGAGTTCATCACGCCGGCGGCGGTCAACTTCCTGCTGCACCACGCCCGCGGCCTGATCTGTGTGCCGATGACCGGGGAGCGCCTGGACGAGCTGCGCCTGCCGCTGATGGTCCAGAACAACAGCTCGAAGCACGGCACCCCCTTCACCATCTCGGTCGAGGCGCGCGCGGGCACCACCACCGGCATCTCGGCTGCCGACCGCGCCCGCACGATCGCGGTACTGGCCGACCCGAAGTCGCGCCCGGAGGACCTGGTCGCGCCCGGCCACATCTTCCCGCTGCGCGCCGCGCGGCTCGGGGTGCTCCAGCGCGCCGGCCACACCGAGGCGGTGGTCGACCTCTGCCGCCTGGCGGGGGTGCAGCCGGTGGGTGTGCTCTGCGAGGTGATGAACGACGACGGCACCATGGCGCGCCTGCCCGACCTGGAGGAGATCGCCGAGCGTCACGGCCTGAAGATCGTGAGCATCGCCGACCTGATCGAGTATCGGCGCCGCCACGAGACGCTGGTGCGGCGCGTCGCCGAGGCGAAGCTGCCGACCGACTGGGGCATCTTCGACGCGGTCGCCTACGAGAACGTGGTCACCGGTGAGCAGCACGTTGCCCTGGTGATGGGCGAGGTCGATAACGGCGAGCCGGTGCTGGTGCGCGTCCACTCCGAGTGCCTCACCGGCGACGTCTTCGGCTCGAAGCGCTGCGACTGCGGGGAGCAGCTCGACCGGGCGCTCCAGATGATCGCGGCCGAGCGGCGCGGCGTCCTCCTCTACATGCGCCAGGAGGGGCGCGGCATCGGCCTGCACAACAAGCTGCGCGCCTACGCGCTCCAGGACCAGGGGCTCGACACCGTCGAGGCGAACCAGAAGCTGGGCTTCCCGCCCGACCTGCGCGAGTACGGGATCGGCGCCCAGATCCTCTACGACCTCGGCCTGCGCCGGCTGCGCCTGCTCACCAACAACCCGCGCAAGGTCGTCGGCCTCGAGGGCTACGGGCTGCAGGTGGTCGAGCGGCTGCCGATCCGCATCGCCCCCAACCCGAGCAACGCACGCTACCTCGAGACCAAGCGCCTGAAGCTCGGCCACATGCTCTGAGCCACCATGGCTGGTTCGTTCGGGCGAGCTTCGCAGGCTGAGCGGGGGATCGAGCCCCGCGCAATAGGGGGAGGAGGGTTCGGCAGGGTGGCGAACGTGTACGAGGGGCAGTTCGCAGTGAGCGGGCAGCGGTTCGGGATCGTCGTCGCCCGCTTCAACGACTTCATCACCGAGCGGCTGCTGGCCGGCGCGCTCGACGCGCTGCGCCGCCACGGCGTGCGCGATGAGGACGTCGACGTCGCCTGGGTGCCGGGGGCGTTCGAGATTCCGCTGGTGGCGCGCCGCCTCGCCCGCTCGGGCCGCTACGCCGCCGTGGTCACGCTGGGCGCGGTGATCCGGGGCGCCACGGCCCACTTCGACTACGTCGCCGGCAACGTCGCCTCCGGCGTGGCGCGCGTCGCGCTCGACGCCGACGTGCCGGTCATCTTCGGCGTGCTGACCACCGACACGATTGAGCAGGCGATCGAGCGCGCCGGGACCAAGGCGGGCAACAAGGGGTTCGAGGCGGCCCTGGTCGCGCTCGAGATGGCCTCCCTGCTGGGGCGCCTGCCCGCGGCGGCTGCCACCGGCGCGGAAGCCGCTCGGCCGGCGCGCCCGACCGACGGAGCGGCCTCTGGCCGGGTCGAGGCAGCGCGCTTCGTGGTGGCTGGACCCGGCGAGCGCCCGACCGAGGGGCACTGGCGACCGCGCGATGCCCACGACGTCCCGGGTCGCGCGGCCCGAGAAGCAGAGGTTGGATCGTCGCCCGAGGTGCCGGTGGAGGGCCATGCGCCGCGGCGCGGCTGACGGGGGTGTCCGGCGCACCGCCGAGGTCGACGGCGTGCCGCTGGCCTGGGTCGAGGCGGGGCCGCCGGACGCGCCGGCCCTGGTCCTGCTCCACGGGCTGGGCGGGTCGCACCGCTGGTGGGTGCGCAACCTGCCGGTGCTCGGCCGCCGCTTCCGCGTCCTGGCACCGGACCTGCCCGGCTTCGGCGCCAGCGGCCACGGTCCCGGCCCCTATCCGCTCACGCGCTTCGCCGCGGCGATCCTGAGCTGGCTCGAGCGGCTGGAGCTCGACGGGGTGTGCCTGGTCGGGCACTCAATGGGGGCGGCGATCGCTGCGCTCGCGGCGGCCGAGCGCCCGGAGCGGGTCGGCCGCACCGTGCTGGTTGCGCCGGCGGTGGTGCCGCGGTTGCTCTACCGGGGCGAGCCGCTGGCGTTGAGCCGGCGGCTGATGGTGCGCGGCGTGCTGGCCGCCTGGCGCGAGAGCATCCGGCCGCTCAGCTTCTACCCCCTCGTCCTCGCCGACACGCGGCGCACCACGCAGGCGTGGATCAACCAGGCTGCCGAGGCGATCCTCACCGCACCGACCATGGACCGGTTGCGCGGGGTGCCGCAGCCGGCGCTGGTCGTGGCGGGCGGCCGGGACCGCATGATCCCGGTCGTGGTGGCGCGCGCCGTGGCCCGGCGCCTGCCGCGCGGCCGGCTCACGCTGCTGCCCAACGCCGGCCACAACCTGATGTACGAGCGCCCGGTGCTCTTCAACCGCCTGGTGGCCGACTTCGCCGCGCCGCGCACCTGGAAAGCGTTGGCCTCGCGGCGGAAGGCGGGGTCGAACTGGTCGAGCTCGGTCGCGGTCGCCAGTACCTGCTGGCCCTCGACGATCGCGCCCAGCACGCGCGCCCGCCGCTCGGCGTCGAGTTCCGACATCACGTCGTCGAGCAGCAGGATGGGAAGCTGTCCGGTCGATTCGCGCATGAGTTGGAGCTCGCCCAGCTTGAGCGAGAGCGCGACGGTGCGCTGCTGGCCGCGCGAGCCGTAGGCGTTCATGTTCACGCCGTCGATGTGGAACAGGATATCGTCGCGGTGGGGACCCACGAGCGACTGGCCGAGCTGTGCCTCGCGCGGCAGCGCCACCTTCAGCTCGGCCATGAAGCACTCGCGCAGCGCGGCCAGCGCCGCGGCCTCATCGTCCGCTGCCGACAGATCCACCCGCATCTGATCTCCCCTTCGTTTCTCGCGCAATAGCCCGAGTGGCGGCAGGGCGAGTGGTCGCGGGCTCGAGTGGTTGTCGAGCGCGAGGTTGGGGGCATAGCTCAGTTCGAACTGCTCGCGCAGGCCGGTTAGGTCGCGGTGGATCGGCTGGGCGAGGCGCTGGAGCGCGGCCAGCGCCTCGGCGCGGCGGTGGACGATGTAGGCGCCGGCCGCAGCCAGCTCCTCATTCCAGTAGCCGAGCTGGTCGGGGCGCGCCCGCCCCTCGCGGATCGCCCGCAGCAGGCTGTTGCGCTGGAGCAGCACTTTTTGGTAGAGGGAGAGGGTGCGGACGTAGCGGTGATCGATCTGCGAGATCGTGATGTCGAGGTAGCGCCGCCGCAGCGCCGGCGGGCCGCAGACGAGGTCGACGTCACCCGGCGCGAACGCCACGACGGTGATCTGGCCGATCAGGTCGATCGCGCGCTTGGGCACCCCGTTCACCTTGATCCGCTTCAAGCTCGGCCCCGCCGCGGTCGGCTCGGCGCCGTTGGCGCGCTCGGCGGTGCGGTAGCCGCGCCCGACCGACGGCTCGCCCGGGCGGTCGAAGCGGGCCGGGCGCATCACGATCTCGACGCCGACCTGGTCGCGCAGGCGGCGCACGCGGCAGGCAAGCCGGCTAAACTGGAACTCGTCGTCGGCGATCGCCCAGTTGACCAGCTCGCGGTCGGTGGCCGCGCGGAAGCTGCGCGTGGTGGCGAGGTAGTAGAGCGCTTCGAGGAGATTGGTCTTGCCCTGCGCGTTCGCGCCGATCAGCAGCGTGACGCCCGGGGGCAGATCGAACTCGAGGCGAACGTAGTTGCGGAAGTTGGTGAGCGAGAGGTGCTCGCAGTACATGTCGCTCCAGTATAGCACCGCGCCCGAGGCCGCCTCGCGATGAAGCTCGGCCTCATCTCCGACACGCACATCCCGACCCAGCGCCGCGCCATGCCGGCTGACGTGGCGCGTCACTTCGCCGGGGTCGACCTGATCCTGCACGCCGGCGACCTCGTCACCATGGCGGTGCTGGAGACGCTGCGCGAGATCGCGCCGGTGCGCGCCGTGCGCGGCAACAACGACTGGAGCCTGCCGCTGCCGCTTACGCTCGTGGTCGAGGCGGCCGGCTTCGCGATCGGCGTGGTGCACATCCGGCCCGAGGGCGTGCCCGCTGCCGAAGTCTTCGGTCGGCCGGTGGACATCGTCGTCTTCGGCCACACCCACCGACCGGCGGACGAGCTGGTCGACGGCGTGCGCTGGCTCAACCCCGGCAGCGCCACCAGCAGCCGGGTCGAGGTGGCGGGCCGGGGCTTCCCCTTCCGGCGCGGCGCCGGCACCGTCGCCCGCCTCACCCTCGAGCCCGGCCACGCCGACTTCGAGCTCCTTCCCGTTACCACCTGAGTGTAGCCAACTGTCCCGAAGTACAGCGGCGCGTCAGACCTTAGTGTGATGCGGCGCTCCGACTGTTTTGCAGGCTCAGAAGTGGACTATCGGGGGACGCCCTTTTCGGCGCGGTGTCGGACGATAGCCTCGATGAAATCACGCGGGGCGGGTGGCTGAACGACATGGGCGTCGAGGCGTCGATCGGGGACGGACGTTGGGTGAGCAGCGGTGACGATCAGGCCGGCCTGCGTGGGCCGATGAGCAGCCAGAGCGGGCTGATCGGTGGTCAGGGCGGGCAGCATATCAAAGTCCTGATCGTCGACGACGATCCGAACATCCGGCAGGTGTTGAGCCTGCTGCTGCGGCGCGAACCCGACATCCTCGTCGTCGGCGAGGCCAGGGACGGCCTCGAAGCCCTCGAAGGCGCCCGGCGCACCGCCCCCGACGTCGTGGTGATGGACGTGCAACTGCCGAAGCTCGACGGCATCGAGGCGACGCGCCGGCTTTTGAGCGAAGCCGGCAAGCCGGCGATCGTCGCGCTCACCGTCTACCTGGATCGTGCCGTCGAGGCGCTGGCCGCCGGGGCGCACGACTGCCTCTGCAAGGCGGCGCCGCGCGCCCAGCTCCTGGGCAGCATCCGCCGCGCGGCGAGGGGGCGCGCGGCGTCCACCTACCCCACGCACTGACAACCACTACGCGGCTCGAGGAAGGAGACCCGACAATGGCTCTGGCACTGACCTCCACGGCGCCGTTGAGGACGCGCCCGTCGGCCCGCACGGGTCGCTCCACCGGGATCACGGCAGTCGCTACCCCGCCGAGCCAGGCCGACCCTGCCGCCCAGCCGTTGCTGCGCGCGGTCGACGCGCCCGTGCGCCGCACCTTCCGCAAACGCGAGCTCGTCTTCGGCCGCGGTGATGCCGCCGAGCACCTCTGCATCCTCGAGGTCGGCCGCATCAAGCTCTACCGCCTCACGCCCGATGGGCGCGAGATCGCGGTCGCCATCGTCGAGCCGGGCGAGACGTTCGGCGAGGAGCCGGTGGTCGGCGCGCGCATGCGCGCCCTCTACGCCGAGGCCCTCGAGCCCAGCCGTGTGCGCCTGGTCGACCGCCAGCAGCTCGCCGAGTGGGCGCAGCGTCGGCCCGAGGTGCTGCTCGAGCTCACCCGCAACCTCTGGCACCGGCTCGAGGCGGTCGAGCGCCAGATGGAGAACCTCGCCTTCCGCAAGGTAGCCCAGCGGCTGAGCACGCTGCTGGTCGACTGGGCGCAGAAGTACGGCGAGCCCGCGCCCGGCGCCGGCCGGCGCGACGCCGTGCGGCTGCGGATCCGGCTGACGCATCAGGAGCTGGCGAGCCTGATCGGCAGCAGCCGCGAGACGGTCACGCTCACACTCGGCCAGCTCGTGGACGACAACCTGATCGTCTACGACCAGGCCGACCGGCGCACGATCGTGATCCCCGACCTGGAGCGGCTCGCCGAACACGCCAACAGCGTCTAGCGGCGTCTCACCTCCTCTCCTTTCCTTTCCTCTCCTGTGCCGTCCTCACCCTCCCAGCCAGGGTGCGGGCGGCACGTCGTTTCAGCGACGGTTCGCGGCCGGCGGGCCTTGGTCGGACCCCAGCGTGGCAACTACCGAGCGGGGGGCGCGGCCGGCTGCAGCTCGAGGATGGGGCCGATGTCGAAGTGGAGGCAGGCGTGCGCCTGGCGCAGCGCCGCCTCGACCGCCGCCGGATCGTCCCCGCGCGCGAAGATGAAGCCGAGGTAGCTGGCCCCCTCGGGCAGCGGCACGATCCGGTGGCGCAGCTTGGCGGTAATCTCGACGCCCGATCCCCTGGATGGTCCGTTCTTCGAGGAGACGATCTACGTCACGCCCTCCCGCCTGCCCGAAACGGTGCAGACCGCGATCGCGGCGTGCACGGCGGCT
>JBHOQZ010000326.1:0-3679 GCA_042408635.1 Chloroflexota bacterium | reverse complement strand
GGCCGCCTCGCCCTCGCCGGCCGGCTCCCCGGCCGCGGCTGCCGGCGCCCCATCGCTGTTCGTCAAGCCGGTGCCCGAGTCGCTCTTCATCACCCACGGCAGCAACCAGGAGATGCGCTGGGAGAACATGCAGCGGGAGGGCTACACCACCCCCAATGCCCTGTTCTTCATCCGCAACCACTCGCGCACCGCGATCATCGACCCGGCCACCTGGCGCCTCCGCGTCGAGGGCGACGCCGTTGAGCGCACGCTTGACCTCACCCTCAACGACATCATGGCCATGCCGTCGGTGACGATCACACGGTTCATCGAGTGCACAGGCAACGGCCGCAGCTTCTTCGACACGATCGGCGGGCAGCAGGCGCAGGGCACCCAGTGGAAGCTGGGCGCGGTGGGCGTCGCCGAGTGGAAGGGCGTGCCGGTGCGCGAGGTGCTGAACCGCGCTGGCGTCAAGCCCGGCGCGCGCGATGTATTGGCCGAGGGCCTCGACGAGCTCAAGGTCCGCCGGCCGGTCTCGCTCGAGAAGGCGATGGCCGACGACACGATCCTCGCCTTTCAGATGAACGGTGAGCCGCTGCCACCCGACCACGGCGGCCCGGTCCGCTTCCTGGTGCCGTTCTACACCGGCATCAGCAGCATCAAGTGGCTCGGGCGGCTCGAGGTCTCGACCGAGGCGATCTACACCCCCTGGAATACCACGTCCTACATCCTCGAGGGGCCGAACTACCAGCCGCAGCCGCCCGCGCGCGGGCCGGTGATCACCTTCGACAATCTGAAGAGCGCGCTCGAGCTGCCCTGGCCGGCGCAACTGCGGGCCGGGCGCCAGACGATCCGCGGCCGCTCGTGGACCGGCCAGGGCCAGGTGGCGAAGGTCGAGTACAGCCTCGACGAGGGCAGGACCTGGCAGACGGCCCAGCTTCAGGAGCCGAACACGGCCGGCGCCTGGGTCCGCTGGCAGTTCGAGTGGCAGCCGACCCCCGGCGCCTACACGATCCGGGCGCGCGCGACCGACAATCAGGGCAACACGCAGCCGGAAACGGTGCCCTTCAATACGCAGGGCTACCTCTACAACGGGATCGTCCCCCACCCGGTCACCGTCACCTGAGGCCGCCCGCCGCGCTTCGGACGACTCTGGGCGGGGGGCAGCCGCGGCCTCGGCGCGGCCGGCGACGTGTCCTCGCGCCACCCGGGGAAGTGCGCCGCGGCAGACCAACAACCGCGAGGAGAGCAGCGTGGAACCGCACTCGTCCGGCAGCCGCCGGTCTGTTCACAGCGTCTGGCCCGGCGCCGGTTGGCGCCCGGTGCTCGCCGGGCTCGCCCTCCTGGCCGCGGCGGTCATCGCCTGCAACCCGGGCGGCGCGACCGTGCCCCCGCCCGCCAGCCCATCACCCGCCCCGGGCGGTGCCTCGGTCGGCGCCACCAGTCCAGCCGCCCCGGCCAGCCCGGCACCAGCAGCGACAGCAGCGGTGGCCACAGCAGCGGTGGCGACTCCGGCCGCTGCCGGCCCCGCTCCGGCCGCGAGTTCGGCGTCGCCCACCGCCGGCGTCGGCCCTTCGCCCGCCGCCTCGGCTAGCCCAGTCGCCGCGGCGGGCACTGCCTCGCGCGTGGAGATCAAGGCGTTCGAGTTCGCCTACGACCCGAAGGACCTCACGGTCAGGGCGGGGGAGATCACCTTCGTCGTCGAGAACACGGGGGCGATCGAGCACAATTTCGTGATCGAGGCCGCGGGCGGCCAGACCGTGGCGCAGATCCCGAACATCGGGGTCAGGCGCACCGCCGAGCTGCGGGTGACGCTGCAGCCCGGTGCCTACACGCAGGTCTGCACACTGCCCGGACACCGCGAGGCCGGGATGGTCGGCACGATCACGGTGACCCCGTAGCGGCGGTCGCGCTATGGGCTGCCCGCGTATAGAGGCGGAACGCGAGTAGTCAGCGGCGCAAACGATTGACCCCGCTTGGGCGCGGATGTAGACTCGAATCGGGCCGGCGAGGTGAGCGCCGGCCGGGCGGTGCGTGCCCTTGACGTCACGCCGCCGATCGTCTCAAGGAGGAGGACATGAGCAGCGCAGCCGGCGGTGCGTCCAGCGCCGCCCGCGGACTCGAAGGCATCGTCGTCGCCGAGACGGTGTTGAGCGATGTCGACGGCAACGCAGGCCAACTGACGATCCGCGGCTACGCGCTGGAGGAGATCGCGGGCCGGATCAGCTACGAGGAGGCGTGCCACCTGATGTGGTACGGCCACCTGCCGACCCGCCAGGAGCTCGATGCGCTCACGCGCAAGATGGTCGCGGCGCGGCGGTTGCCGGAGGCGGTGCGCACCGCCGTCGAGCTGGGCGGCAAGGCCATGGAGCCCATGGACGCGCTGCGCTTCGCTGCCGCGGGCCTCTCCGCCGATGATCCGGCTCCCGACGACGCGTCGGAGGCGGCCAACCTTGAACGGGCGATCCGCATCACGGCGCGCATCCCGGTGATCGTGGCGAACTACGACCGCGTCCGTCGCGGCGAGGCGATGATCGAGCCGCGCGACGACCTCGGCCACACCGCCAACTTCCTCTACATGCGCCAGGGCGAGCCCGCCGACCCCCACATCGTGCACGCCGCCGAGACCTACTTCGTCACCGTGATCGACCACGGCATGAACGCCTCGACCTTCACGGCGCGCGTGATTGCCTCGACCGCCTCCGACATGGTCTCGGCGATCACCGGGGCGATCGGCGCGCTCAAGGGTCCGCTCCACGGCGGTGCCCCCGGCCCGGCACTCGAGATGATCGAGGCGATCGGCACGCTCGAGAATGCCGAGCCGTGGATCCGCGCCGCGCTGCGACGCGGTGAGCGGCTGATGGGCTTCGGCCACCGCGTCTACAAGGTGCGCGACCCCCGCGCCGAGGTGCTGGGCAAGGAGGCCGAGGACCTGGTCGCCCGCACCGGCGACCGCCGCCTCTTCGATCTCACCCGGCAGGTCGAGCCGATCGCGGAGCGCGTGCTGGCCGAGGAGAAGCCCGGCCGCAACCTCCACGCCAACGTCGAGCTCTACACTGCGCTCCTCCTCCAGGGAATCGGGCTGCCGGAGGATCTCTTCTCCTCCGCCTTCGCCATCGGCCGCGTCGGCGGCTGGACGGCCCACGTCCTCGAGCAGCAGGCGCACAACCGCCTGATCCGGCCGCAGTCGGTCTACATCGGCCCGCGCGGCCTGCGGTGGCGGCCGATCGACCAGCGACAGCCGGCCGCCTAGGCCCGGTACCGGGGCGCCGGATGAAAATCGTCGGGCTCGACCACGTCCAATTGGCGATGCCGGCGGGACGGGAGGCGGAGGCTCGCGCCTTCTACGGGGGCGTGCTGGGGCTGCGCGAGGTCGAGAAACCGGCGCCCCTAGTCCCGCGGGGCGGCTGCTGGTTCGCGGGGCCGGGTCTGCAGCTCCACCTCGGCGTCGAGGCGGAGTTTGCCCCCGCGCGCAAGGCGCACCCGGCGTTCCTGGTCGCCGACCTGGCCGCCGCCTGCCGCGCGCTCGAGGCCGCCGGCGCGCCGGTGCTCCCCGACCCGACGCTCCCCGGGGTGCGCCGCTGCTACACCGCCGATCCGTTCGGCAACCGGATCGAGCTCATCCAGGCTGGCGACGGCTTCGGCGGGAACGACTAGGGGCGCTCGTTCCCCTGCTGCCGGCCCGCGGCGCCGCCGGGCG
>JBHOQZ010000360.1:0-6182 GCA_042408635.1 Chloroflexota bacterium | reverse complement strand
GTGCCGGCGCGGCGCTGCCGCCGCTGGCCGGCGGGGTGCCGCTGCTGGGGGTGGTGGCGCCGCCGGGGGCGGGCGGACTCCAGTCGCCGGATGGGTCGATCTCGCGGGCGCGCGCGAACTGGGCGGCGGCGGTCGCCGTGTCGCCGCTGTAGGTCGCCAGCACGCCGAGCGCCCAGTAGAGGCAGTCGGCCGCTCGGGCTCCAGTCGGTCGCGCGGGCCATCGCGCCGCGCACCTCCTGGGTCAGCTTCGCCACGAACGCCGGGAACTGGCCGGTGGCCTGGGCGAAGGCGCTGCCGTTCCAGCGGTAGACGTCGGCGAGCCGCGGGCTGGACGCGTAGCTCTCGCAGTAGGGCGACCAGTAGACCACGACCTCGGGGACGGTGTCCGCGTCGAGGTCCTGCACGTCGATGCCAGGCGTGTTCGTCTCCGCTTGGAAGACGGTTGCGTAGGTCGAGCCGTCCCAGCGTACCGCCACGCCCTGGTTGCCATGGGCGCCGACCCCGGCGACCGCGAAGACGGCCGGTCGCCCCTGCACCGGCACCGTGAACAGCGTCACGCCGCTCACGCCCTCGAAGGGCACGCTCTTGAGCGCGCTGAAGCGGCCGAGCGCACTGAAGCTGATCCAGGCGGCGGTAAGGTCGCGAAACGGCGCGCTGGGATCGCCGAGCGTGTAGAGGACCACCCAGTCGGGCACGCCCCGGCCGGGATCGGCTGGCGCGGGACCGGTGAGGAAGTCGACGATCGCGGCGACGGGCTTCGCCCGGGCCGGCAGCGCCGACCGCACGTCGTCCGGCACACCGTTGGCGAACGGCGCGGGCGGGTTGCCACCGCTGGAGAGCGCAGCATCGGCCGCGGCGCTCCACTGGATGACGGTGCCGTCGACCGCCAGCGTCCAGTTGTCGGCGCCGGAGGTGTAGATGGGCGAGTCGCTGATCGAGCGGCGGGTGAACACGCCCTTCGTCGTGCGCTGAACGAGGTCGCCGCTCGGCTCGGTGTGCGCGCACTCGACGGGCTCACCGAGCGCCTGCCAGGGCACCCCGTAGGCCAGCGCCTCGAACGGCGGCTTGTAGGTCGGCGTTTCCCCCGGCGCGCAGTAGGGCGCGGCCTGGGCGTGGGCCAGGCCCGACGGGCCTGTGCCGGCGGGGGAGGCGGCCGGCGCGAGGAGGAGGCTGAGCGCGGTCAGCAGGCTGAGCGTCGTGCGGATCATGCGGGCTGCTCTCTCCGTGTGCGTGTGCGTTTCCGTTTCCGGTGCCTGGTCACGCGGCCTGGGCCGGCGGCCTGCGCGGCGGCCGCGGTGGCAGACGTGGTGGTGCGCCGCGCAATGATGGCAGAATCAGGCGGCATTGTCGAGAGGATAGCGCGACGACTCCATGTCGATTCGGTGCCGGGTGGCCGCGCAATCGTTGCCGCAGCGACTCCCGGACCGCGGCCCGCCACCGAATCAGCAGCTCCGCGCAGATTGCTCGCGCAATCGTCGCCAGGGCGACTCCCGCCGGGCGGCTGCCGAACGGCCCGACCGGGCCCGTCGGGACGGAGCCAAACCCTGACCTCGATCCGGCGCGGGACCGCTCCCCACGAGAGCCCATGCCGGGGCGGTGACGCCCCGGCATGGGTCCGTCGGGCCGGAGTTTGCGGTCCCCGGCGCGCCGGTTGCGCGCGTCGGGCGGCCCACAGCAGATCGCCCTAGCCTTGCAGGCTATCGCGTTGCCCCAGACGCTCGCCGCGGCGACGCCTCCGCACCCCGGCTCAACCGGGCTGAGGAGTGGGATTGGACCGGTGCCCGTTGCTCATGTGCAGGCGCATGCGGCTGATCATGTCGGCGCGGGCGTTCTCGCAGTGCTCGCGCGCTAGTCGCTCGGCCAGCTCGGGGTTGCGCTTGTGCAGCGCCTGGAGGATCGCGGCGTGCTCGGCATCGGCTTGCGCGATGCGCTCGGGAGACTGCCCGAAGATTGCCAGGGCGCGCAGAATGTGGTGTTGCAGCCGCCGCCGCACCACGTCGGCGAGCGGATTGTCGTAGAGCGCGGCGATCGCGTCGTGGAAGTCGCGGTTCGCCTGGGCGCTGGCCCGGGCGTCGGGCGCCTGCCGGCCACGCGCCAGGATCGCCTCGAGGCGCCGCACGACATCGGCGGTCATCCGCTCGGCCGCGCGTCGGGTGGCCAGGCCTTCGATGACGGCGATCAGCTCGAACGCGGCGCCGACCTCCACCTCCCGCACGGGCGCCACGATCGCCCCCCGATAGGGCGTCATCTGGACGAGCCCCTCGTCTTCGAGGCGCTGCAACGCCTCCCGCACGGACGTCGGGCTCACGTCGAGCCGTTGCGCGAGCTCGCCCGGCTTGACACGTTCGCCAGGTCTCAGGACGCCATCAAGGATCGCGCGTCGAATCTGCTCCAGTACCAGTGAAGACATCGTTGCTGACGTCGAGCGTGACAAAGAAGGGTCGCCGTCGGTCTCGGCGGCCCGATCGGCACGCGTGCGGCGCAGCGCCGGCGAGCCTGGCGCCGCGCGGGCGCCGACCTCGGACCCGACCACGCTGGCGGGCGCCGCAAGCAAGCGCCTGAGCACCGCACTTTTTCCCTGCTTCGCATTCATGCTTTATCAAATCTTGAGCCAAGAGGCAAGCAGGTAACAGGCCTGCTGCCGTGCCCGCCGGCCCGCCACCGACAAAGAGCAGGTGTGCCCCCTCTCGGTCGGTTATACTGTGCCGGCCGGCCGCCAGGCTGGGCGCTCAACCGAGCGGGACTAACTTTGTCATGGGAGAGGGGACATGGTGGGTCTGGGACGCTGCGGCGGGCTGGTCGTCGCACTGCTGCTGGCGCTGGGCGCCGTGCTGCCGTTGCCGGTGCCCGGTGCGTCGGCGCAGTCGATGGGGCCGGAGGACGTCGTCCGCCAGTTCACCGCCGCTGCCGAGCGGGGCGATCTCGAGGCGATGCTCGGCCACCTCCACGACCGGGTGGTGTTTCTCACAGCCAGCACCGGCAATTGCCACACCGCCCCGTGCATCGGGAAGGCCGCGGTGCGACCGGCTCTGGAGGAGTGGGCGGCGCCGCCTGGTGGCAGTGCCCGGCACCTGGACATCAGAGCCCTGGGCGGCACCAACACTGTGATCAACCGGATCGAGATGCGTGCGCCGCGGGTCCAGGCCACCGGAGTCGAGCGCGTGATCCTGGCGCGGACTTTCGTCGTGCATCAGGGGAAGATCGTCGCGCTGCACGGGGGTCTCGACCTCAGCGACCCACAGACCGCCACCTTCGCGAGCCGCCTGGGTGGGCCGGTGCGCCCGGCGGGAGCCGGCACTGGGCCGGGCGCCGAGGAAGTGGTGCGGGAGCACCTCGGGCATGCTAGCCGTAACGACGTCGAGGCACAGCTCGCGCAGCTTCACGACGATGCGGTCTTCGCCACGGTGAGCGACGGTGCCTGCAGCGCTCAGCCGTGCCGCGGCAAGGCCGCCATCCGCTCTGCCCTCGAGCAGTGGCGGGCGCTGGGGGCGAACTCGAGCTACCGGCTGCTCCAGGCCGAAGGGAACACCGTTGTGGTACGGGTCGAGTGGCGCGGTGCCGACACCCGCGCCGCCGGCGTCGAGCGCGCGGTGGGCGTGCGCACGTTCATCGTGCGCGATGGCCGGATCCTGCTGAACTATAGTGTGCCCGACCTGAGCGACCCGCAGATGGTGCGCTACATGGCCTACTACAGCGGCCGCAGCGCGGCCGTCCCGTCCGGGCAGTTGGGGCCAGTAGCGCAGCTGCCGCGCACCGGCGAGGCGGACTTGCCACTGCCGGCGCTGGCCGGGCTCGGACTGCTGCTCGCCGCGGCCGGTCTCCGCCTGGGCCGCCCGCGCTGAGCCGCCGCGCTCCAAGCCGCCGCCCCGACCCGGCTCAACCGCTACCGTCACTGTTCGCTGACCCCGGCAGGCCGCCCCGCCGCACGACGTGGCGGGGTGGCCTGCGCTACCGTCGCTGTGGCCTCGTGACGGCTCCACAACGACTGGGACCTCGCCATCGCGCTCCAGGGGCGGCCCGCGCTACCGCGGCCGCTGCCTCGTGGCGGTGCGGCCACGTTCGACCTGCCGTGGCACTCGTCCTGCCCGAGCGGCGGGAGGGACGCGGTCTCGGGGTCGCGTCGAGCGCGGCTCGGCGACTGGATCGGGAGGTGACGCGCGGTGAACGGGAGCGGGAGCGGAAGCGGAAGCGGGAGCAGCGGCGGGCTGCTGGCGGGGCGCGTGGCGCTGGTGACGGGGTCGACGCGGGGCATCGGCAAGGGGATCGCGCGCCACCTGGTCGCGCTGGGGGCGGCCGTCGGCATCAACGGCATCGACGGTCAGGCCGAGGCGGTCTGCGCCGAGTTGCGGGCTGCTCGCACGCCCGAGCCCGGCCCGGCCGGGGCTGGCGACGGCGGGCGGGCTCGCCCGGCGGTGCACCCGGTCGACGGGGACGTGGCGGACGAGGCGACGGTCGAGCGGATCTTCGACGAGCTGGAGCGCGCCTTCGGGCAGCCGGTCGACCTCCTGGTCTGCAACGCCGGCATCCCCTCGACGGGGTATCACTTCCTCGACCTGCCGGCTGCCCGCTTCGACGAGCTCTTACGGGTCAACCTGCGCGGCGTCTTCCTGCCGGCGCAGCGGTTCGCGCGGGCGCTGGTCGCGGCCGGGCGGCCGGGTGCCATCGTCACGATCGGCTCGGTCGGGGGCGCCCGCGCCCACTGGGACAATGTCCCCTACGATGCGACGAAGGGCGGCGTCGAGGCGGGCACACGCGCGCTGGCGCTCGACCTGGCGCGCCATCGGATCCGCGCCAACTGCGTCTGCCCCGGCTTCACCCGCACCGAGCGGTGGGCAGAGCTGACGCCCGAGCAGCTCGCGGGCCGGCGCGCCCTGATCCCGCTTGGGCAGGAGGCGCTGCCCGCGGATAGCGGCGCGGCGGTCGCCTTCCTCGGCTCGGAGGCTGCCCGCCACATCACCGGCCAGACGCTCTACGTCGACGGCGGCCTCACCGCCCAGCTCCACCCGCCACTGGGTGAGGCCGACGCGGCCGATAGCCTACGAATGGCCGGGCGGGGTGCCGCTGGGTGTGACCTTGCTGCCGTCCCAGGTGTAGGTGATCGTCACCGGGGCGCGGCTTTGGCAGCAGAGCGGGTCGTTGGGGGCGTAGTTGACGTAACGCACGTCCACCTCGCCGGCCTTGGGGCTGCCCACCAGCGAGAGGAACAGGCTGGGCTTGGCGGTGTCGGTGCCGAGGTAGGTCGTGCCGTTGAAGAAGAAGACCCACTGGCCCGCGCCGTCGGCGCTCGGGTAGCGCGCGGCAGCGATCGCGATGAAGTGGCTGCCGTCCGGCCCGTAGGTGGAGACCACGTCGAACGGGTCGTAGCCCTGGTTCAGCACGTAGTTGATGTCGGCCACGATCAGGCTGCCGGTGGTCGGGCCGGTCGGCTGGGCTGGTGCCTCGCCTGCGGGCAGGGCGACCGGGATGGCGGCCGGGCGGGTCGGCTGGTAGGCGCGGGTTGCCCCGGCGCCGGCCAGGAGCGTGCCGAGCGCCAGCGGGATCGCCAGGATCAGCGCGGCGCGGCGGAACCGCGGTGTCGGGCGCATGGAGGTCCTCCCCTTTCAGTCGTCGCGTCGGGCGCGGCGGTAGTATACGCCGGGCCGCCGCCGGTCGCACCGTGTTTCGCTGCCCGGCCGGCCGGTGCTTGACAAAGCGGGCGCGGGGCGGCATTGTCGGGGCTGCGCGATGCGGGCCCGGGGCAGGGTGGACCGGCCGGGCACAGCGAGTGGAGGGAGCGATGCGTGCGAACCGCGTGCGGCAGATCTGGCGAGATGGTGGGGCTGTGGTCAACGGCTGGCTGCAGATCCCCAGTTCCTATTCGGCCGAGCTCATGGCGCACCAGGGCTGGGACAGCCTGACAATCGACCTGCAGCACGGGCCGGTCGACTACCAGCGCGCCGTCGAGATGTTCCAGGCGATCGCGACGACCGAGGTGACGCCGCTGGCGCGCGTGCCCTGGAACGAGCCCGGCATCATCATGAAGCTGCTCGATGCCGGCTGCTACGGCATCATCTGCCCAATGATCAACTCGCGCCAGGAGTGCGAGGCGTTCGTCGGCGCCTGCCGCTACCCGCCCGCCGGCTACCGCAGCATCGGCCCGAACCGCGCCACGCTCTACGCCGGCGCCGACTACGTGGCGAAGG
>JBHOQZ010000321.1:0-4896 GCA_042408635.1 Chloroflexota bacterium | reverse complement strand
GTCGAGGCGGAAGCCGGTCAGCACCGTCGAGGTCGCCTGCTGCCCCCGGCCGAAGACGCCGTGCTCGACGTAGCTCCCGCCCTCCAGCCGCAGCACGGTGATCGTCTCCTGCTCCGGGTCGACGATCCAGTACTCGGGGATGCCGCCCTCCGCATAGTCGAATCGCTTCTCGACCAGGTCACGCGCGGCCTTCTCGGGCGAGAGGACTTCGACGACGAGGTCGGCGCCGAGCCAGAAGCGCTCCTGGTCGCGCGGTTCATTGGCCGAGCGCAAGAGGAGCAGGTCGGGCTCGCGGAACTTGCGCGGCCGGATGCGCAGCCGCAGCGGCGCGAACAGCACCACGCCCCCGAGCGGGTCGAGAAACGCGAAGAAGGCCCGGTAGAGGTAGGCCAGGATGCGCTGGTGGCGGCGGGTGGGCATCGGCAGGACCTCAATGAAGCCGTCGGTGTACTCGATCAGGTGGTTGGTGCCGTCGGTCAGGTCCAGGTAAAGCTGCTCGCTCCAGCAGCCCTGGGGCGGCAGCAGCTCCGGCAGGAGCGCCGCCAACTCCTCCTGGGTTGGTCGAACGGTGGAGTGTGCTGCCCCGGTCGTCATGTCTGCTGCTCCTGATGCTCACCGCTGGGTGTGGGTGGCCGCTACGGGGCGGCGCTGTCCCACGGGCCCATGACGGCTCAGTTTGGAACGCCCCTGGCGGCGTTCGAGGTCGGGTCAAGGCGCTCCCATCGTACCGCGTCCACGATGGTCGGGGAAGGCTGCCTGGCCTTTTGCCACGGCGCCAGCCGGGTGAGAAGGGCGATGGGACGGAGGGGCAGGCTGGTGCGAGCGCGGTCTAGGGGAGCGGGCTCACGCGTTGGTCCCGCTGCCTCTGCCAGCCGCCGCACCTCGAGCGGGAGCACGGTCTAGGGGAGCGGGCGCAGGCGCAGGGTGAAGGGGGCGGGCTGGGTGGTGCGCTCGGCGCCGGCCGCGACCACGACCCAGGCGCGCGTCACCGCCGCGCCAAGGCCGCGCACGATGCCGGTACCCGCGTTGCTGGCGTCCAGCGGCAGCGCCCGCACCTCGGTGCCGCCTGGGCCGCGCGTGACGAGGTGGACGAAGTAGCGCTGGGGCAGCGCGTTGCCGAGGCGGACCCAGCCGCTGGCGTCCCACTCCCCCGCATCCTCGGCGTCGTCGTAGAGGCCGATCTCGGGCACCGAGAGGTCGTCCCAGGCGAAGCCGGGCTCGTTGACCGAGGAATCGGTCACGCTCTCGAAGCGCAGCAGCACCTCGCGGCCGGCGAACGGCGTCAGATCGAGGTGCTCGCGGACCCAGCGCGGGGCCGGGCCGCCGCCGCTCCTGCCGGTGTAGCCGTGGCCGAGGTTGCCGCCGTGCGGATCGTCGGTCGTGGTGTGGCGCCCGGTCAGCGTCGTCCAGGTCGCGCCGTCATCGGCCGAGACCATGATGTAGGCGTAGTCCCAGCCGTCCTCGAGGTCCCACCAGAGCGAGACGTCGAGGCTGGCGTGGTCGGTGCCGCGCAGGTCGAGCCGGCGCGTGAGCGTGGTGTCCATGCCGTCGCCGCGGTTGGACCACCACATGCGCTCCCCGCTCACCGGCTCGGTCGGCAGCATCGGCACGGTGGTCTCCCCGCTGAAGGCGACCTCGACGTCGCCGCGCGGCTCGATCTCGTAGTAGAGCGCGCCGTACTGGCGCACCTCGGCGCGGGCCTCGTCGCGCAGGCGCTCGATCCGGCTGACGGTGGCGGTGTTGCCACCGAGGTAGCCATAGCGACCGTCGGCGAGCGTCGGGTCGTTGATGAGGTTGGCGACCGTCCAATCGGCGAAGACGTCGTCAAAGCGCCGCTCCGAGCCGACCGCCTGGAGATAGTCGTCGATGCCGGCGCGGCTCGAACGCGGCCCGCGCACGTAGAGCGGGATCGCCTCGTAGCCGCCGTAGTGCGTGAACAGGTAGTCGAGGAACAGGAAGGCGGCGCCGTAGTGGGGCGCGCGCTCGGCGCCGCCGGCCCAGGTGTTGAGCTGGAGGTTCGGCTGTGCCAGGAACCGCTGCTGGACCCCGCCGACCCCGTAGCCGTTGAGCTTCTCGGCGAGCTGCGCCAGCCCCTCCTTGACCCAGGAGACGTCGGCCGGGTGCTCGTTGAAGTGGATCATGTGCTGGTATTCGTGGGCGATCGTCGCCTCGAAGGCGCGCGTGCCCGGCCGCGCCACGTCGCGGTTCATGTAGATGATGCGCCGCTCGTTGCTGTAAGGGTTGACCGCGCGCGGATACTCATCCGCGGCGCTGTAGTAGCCGCCCACGCCCGGCACCCGCGCCGTTAGGACGGTGATGCGCGGGTCGTTGTCGACCCCCGGCGTCGACTCGGAGCCGAAGAGGCGCCGGTTGGTGGGCCGAATGCGCGCCTCGAACCGCTCGGCCGACGCCTGGACCGCCGCCGGATCGGGCAGGCGGTCCGCCTGGAAGTAGAAGTAGGCGTGCTCGGTCTTATAGACCAGCTCCGCCTCGATCTGGAAGTAGTGCTCGGCGTCGTCGTCGTGGATCCAGAACAGTTGCCGATGCCCGACCGGGTAGTCGGGCGGCTCGGCGTTGACCACGCGCGGGACGGGCGTCCGGGTGCGCAGTCGCACCTGCTCGGTCAGACGGTAGCGGTCGGCGGCCGGCCGTGGCGCGGCACGCAGCGCCGCCTCCGCCTGGAGCGGGTCGATCCCCTCACGCTCGGGCAGGGGCGCCGCGTCGTGCGCGGCCGGCGCGCGGATGGGCACCTCGATCGCGGCAGGCAGCTCGATCGTGGCCGGCGCGGGCTCGCCCGCCGGGCGGAACGCCCCGGACCACGCCGGGTGCAGGAGCGCCAGCCCGAGGATCACTCCGAGGGCCAACCCGCCGGCGCCGAGCGTGCCGAGCCGCAGGAGGATGCGTGCGGTGGTCGTGGTGCGACCGGGTCTCACCGGGCAGCCTGCCTCTTGGCCGGGGCGCGCCCGCGCCCCGCGCGGTTCCGGCCTCCAGTGTAAACCGTCGCGGCGGTCCGGCGCATGTGGGCCGCGCGATACCTGGCTGGGCACCTTGCCGGCACGGACGGAGGAGCGCCGCGCACCGTCACGGAGGCTGTCAGGCTGATCGCGCCACTGATTTCAGAACACGGGTCCCGAGCGCACGGCGAAGTGGTACCCCGATCGTGGGGAATTTGGCACTCCAGCAAAGTCCAATTCCGCGCTACAATCCACGACGACGAGAAGTGGCTGCGCGGCTTCCTGGGACGACTCACGAAGCGGCTGGAGGCGGGGCAGCCCCGGCCCTGGAAGATGGGCGACGCGCCGCAGGACTACCTGCGGCAGATGCTCGGCGGGATCGTGGGGATCGAGATCCCGATCAGCCGACTCGTCGGCAGGTGGAAGGTGAGCCAGAACCGCAGCCCGGTGGACCGGGAGGGCGCGGCCGCGGGGCTGCGCGCGACCGGGGAGTCTGGGGCCGTGGCGATGGCCGACCTCATCGTCGAAACGGCCAACCGCGCGAAGGTGCCGCGCTGACGCGCGCCGCCGCGGCGGGCGAGATCGGGGGAGACGCAGATGCCCAGCGCGACCAGTTTCGGGCTCTTCCTGGCTGCGGCCATCGTGCTGGCGATATCGCCGGGACCGGGGCTGCTCTACGTCCTCGCGCGCAGCCTGCGCGGCGGGCGGCGCGCGGGCCTTGCCTCGTCGCTCGGCACGGCGGTCGGCGGCTTCGGCCACGTCCTCGCGGCGGCGTTCGGGCTCTCGGTCATCCTCGCCGCCTCCGCCACCGCCTTCAGCCTCGTCCAGTACGCGGGGGCGGCCTACCTCATCTATCTCGGCGTCCGCACGATCGTCGCGGGCAAGGAGGCGGCAGAAGCCGCCCCCGGCGCGAGCCAGGCCGCCTGGGTCGCCTTTCGCCAGGGGGTCACGACGGAGGGCATTCAATCCCAAGACCGCGCTCTTCTTCCTCTCCTTCGTGCCGCAATTCATCAACCAGGAGTCGCCCGCGATCCCGCAGTTCCTGCTGCTGGGCACGATCTCGGTTGCGTTGAACACGACCGCCGATGTGGTCGTCGCGCTCCTGGCCGGGCCGATCGGCGCGCACCTGCGGCGGCGCCCGCGCTGGCGCCACGGCCAGCGCTATGCCTCCGGCGGCACCTTGATCGCCCTGGGCGTCTACGCCGCCGTCTCTGGCGAGCGCCGGTGACCGACTCCACAGCCGCGCCCACCCTTGCCCACCCCGCGGGCCACCAGCCCCGTCCGTGCCTGGCCGAGCGCCGCGGCGAATCCGTCCCTTCACTCCCCGGCACCCGGCTGCTCCGGCCCGTCGACTAGAGCGCTTCGCCGGTGCGCGGGTCGGGGTCGGCCAGCTCGCGGTGCCAGGGCATGGCGAGCCATTCGAGCGCGTAGAGCGCCCAGGTGAAGGCGACGCCCAGCAGCGCGATCACCACCAGGCCGACGAACATCGGCTCGGTCACCAGCGTCGACCACGAGGTCCAGATCAGGTAGCCGATGCCGGCCTTGGCCGCCACGAACTCGGCCGCGATGATGACGACCAGCGCCGTGCCCAGGCTCAGCCGCAGCCCCGTGAAGACGATCGGCAGCGATCCAGGCAGGATGACGTGCCAGAACATCTGGTGCGGCTTCGCGCCGAAGTTGCGCCCGGCGTCGAGCAGGCTCGCCTCGACGCCCCGCACGCCCGCGATCGCGTTGATCACCGCCGGGAAGAACGCGCCGAGCGCCACGATGGCGATCTTCGACCCCTCGCCCAGTCCGAACAGGATCAGGATGAGGGGCAGGATGGCGATCTTGGGCAGCGGGTAGAGCGCCGCGATCAGCGGGTCCACCGCCGCCCGCGCCAGCCGATTCGTGCCGATCGCCACGCCGAGCAGGACGCCTGGCACCGCGCCGATGACGAACC
>JBHOQZ010000318.1:0-2440 GCA_042408635.1 Chloroflexota bacterium | reverse complement strand
CGCCGCGCCCGGCCGAGGACGGGGCGCGGGACCGGGCAGGCGCCGGGGCCGGGGCGCCGGGCTCGGGGCGCTGGGGCAGGGTGGGTGGCGTCGACCGGCAGGACGGCGCGCGGTTCCCCTGCCGCTGCCGGGAGGGGCGTGCTATAATCGCGCGCGGATGTCGCCGCACCCGCACGATCGGCCGAACGGGGTCGCCTGGCGGGGACGGCGGGCGAGACAGGTGGGCGTCGCGCGCGACCCGTCCCGGTTGGAGGAGGAACGTCTTGGCGAGGACCCCGATTGGCAACCCGGCACGCACCGGCCGGATCACGCCGACCCAGGCCGAGGTCGCCAGGGGCGGGCGACGCACGAAGGCGCGGGCGACCGGGGGGCGCTTCTCGACACAGCGGCTGCTGAAGCTTGGCTACAGCGTGGCGGCGATCGGGCTGATGGCGCTGGTCATCATCTTCGTGGTCGGGCTCTTCCTCTACGGCGGCGAGGCGCAGAAGAGCCCGGCGCAGCGCAACGCGGCCGCGAACAACCCGGCCGCCATGGCGCAGCGCCTGGCGACGCCCACGCCCGATCGGAGCAAGGTGCCGGCCAAGGCCGTCGGGCCGGAGGAGCTGGCGCAGATGATCGCCTCGGGCGACGTGCTGGTCGTCGACGCGCGCCCGACCGCGAGCTGGCTGCAGGGGCACATCCCCGGCACGACGAGCATGCCGCACTACCACCTCCAGGGCCAGGCGGAGAACCTGCCGCGGAACAAGCTCATCGTCACGGTCTGCGACCAGCAGACCTGCCCGCAGGGTGAGGAGGCGGCGCGCCTGATCATCGCGCGCGGGCTCGACAACGTCGGCTACCTGCGCGGCGGCTTCGAGGCATGGCAGGCGGCCGGCCTCCCGGTCGAGTAGGCAGAGCTTCCCCACGCGACGAACACGGAGCGGCGCCCGGATCGAGACCCGATCCGGGCGCCGCTTCCACGTGCCGGCCGCGCCGTCAGTCGCCGCGGCGGTCGGGGGCGACGGGGTGGGCCGGGGTGAGGGTGTGGTCGGGCTCGTTGGGCGGGTAGGCGAGCGGGCTCTCCTCGACCAGACTCGGCAGCCCCTCGCGCCGGGCGAGCATGGCGGGTGCTGTCGCCGAGGACTCGTGCTCGACGACGAGGTCGCGCACGCGCAGCCGCCCGACCTCGAGCTCCTCGATCTCCAGGCGCTTGATTTTGGCCTGGCGCAGCGCCAGCCGGCCGATGGCGAGGCGCCCGATCGCGACCGCCCCGATCGAGAGCGCGCCGACGGCCAGCGCGCCGATCGCGAAGGCTCCGAGCGAACCGGCCGCGGTGCTGCGCAGCCCGTTTACCTGGGCGACGTCGCCACGCAGCACCCCCAGCCGCACCGGGCGTTCGCGGCGGATCAAACCAAAGCCCATGAGTCGTCCCTCCTCGGGTGTGTTCCTCCGGCGCGGCCTGGCAGACCGGCTGCGGCATCGCCACCCCTGCCGGGCTGTGCCGCCTCGATTCGCGGAGCTGGTCAGCGTCGGACGTAGCCGGGCCAGGCGAACCGACCCGGCTACCGGCCCGCCGGGTCTGGCCGGGCGGTCTCTCCACCGTAGCAAACGCCGGCCGGTGCCGCAAGGAGCGGTTGAACCAGCCCGTGGGCGCCGAGCGGCCGCTCGGCGTGCGCCATGTCAATCCGCGCGAACAACGGGGCGTGCAGGCACCGGCGGCTGTTACCCAAACCCTCCCATCCCGGCGCGGCCGGGTCGAGAATGCATTCGAACATTTGATCCAGTGCGAGCGCGCCACGCGGTCCCGGTCGGGCGAGCGGGGCGCGGCGCGCCGACGGGGAGGGAGGTGCGGACATGGTGGAGGTGGCGGGCGGGGCGGCGCCCGGGCGCGACCGGGCCGCGGGCACGGGCTGGCGGGATCGCCTGGCCGAGCGGCTCTTCGGGGACGTGATCCGGGCGCGGGTCGAGGAGGCGCAGGCCTTCGGAGAGGAGGATCGGGGCTGGCGTGGCCTGGCGGCGACGGCCGCCGACCGGCCACACGCGGCGCGCCTCGAGGAGCTGAGCGATAGCTTCGAGGCGTACCGGGTCAACCCGATCGCCTACCGGATCGTCGAGCTCACGACCGACTTCGTGCTCGGCAAGGGCGTGAGCCTGGAGGCGTCGGAGCCGGACGTGGACGCCTGGCTGCAGGCCTGGTGGCGCCACCCCGAGAACCGGCTCGACACGCGCGTCTACGAGCTCTGCACCGAGCTGGCGCTGGCGGGCGAGCTGTTCATCGCCTTCCACCTCAACCGCGTCGACCGCACGCCCTACCTGCGGCCGATCCCGGCGGGCGAGATCGACCGGATCGAGACCGACCCGGACGACGTGGAGCGCGAGCGGCGCTTCCACCGGCTGGCGCCCCGCGCCCTGGGCGACGGTGGCTGGACCTGGGACGCGGGCGGCGAGCGGCCGGCGCGGG
>JBHOQZ010000315.1:0-4025 GCA_042408635.1 Chloroflexota bacterium | reverse complement strand
TGCCGCGCGCGGGTAGTCGGTCGGCTGTCGCCGCGCTGGCCGAAGCCATCCCCGATCGGCCCGGCCGGCCCGCGCGCTCGCGCGCAGCCTCGTCGCTGAGCCGCCCTCGCTCGCCAATCATCAGCATCGCTAGCCCTGCCGGCCCGCGCCGCGGACGACGATGACGAAGGGGACGGTCCGGCCGGGGTTGATCGCGCTGGTCACCGGCCGGTGGTTCTGGAGAGTGATCGCGAACGCCTCGCCGACCGTCTCCTCAATCGGCGTCGCCGGTTCGGTGTAGATGGGTGGCCGCGGCGTGCCGTTCACCGCCGGGGCGGGCTGGGCCGTCGTCGCCGGCCGCTGCGGCGTGGGGAGCGGCGCGGGGCGGCAGCCGCAGGCGCGGACGGTCAGGGCCGCGAGCACGAGCAGCGCAACGGCGATCGCGACCAGCACCAGCAGGCTGAGCCGGAACAGCCGCCGCGGCGGCCGCGCCCGTGGGGCGGGGACGGCGGGATCGCGCGGGGGGCGGGTGCCGGTGCGGTCGGGATCGAAACGTGGCGGCGCGGCAACCCCGGTCGCGCTCGCCACCTCCTTGTCCGGCGCCTCGAGGCGAACAGCCACGTACGTCATCGGCGGGTCCTCCTCCGTCGGTCGCTCGGCCGGGGCCGCGCGCCGCGGCCGATCTACCCGGTTCGACCCCTCGGCCCGCCCGCGGCTTACCGATCCGGGCAGCTCACGGGCGCGAACGGTGCCGGCCACCGCGGGAGGTGGCGACCGGGCTCCGGTGGACCGTGCTGGAGCCGGCGTGCCACGGCCGGCGCGGGCCGCCAGGCCGGCTGGGAGGAGATGGGTTGCTGGTCGTCGGGCAGGGTGGGGTACGGCTCAGCCCTTGACGGCGCCAGCGGTCATGCCGGTGATGATCTCGCGCTGGACGAAGATCGTCAGCAGGAGGATGGGGAGCGTCACGATCAGCGCGGCGGCGGCCAGGTTGCCCCAGGCGAGCTGCTCGAAGGTGAGCACATTGAACACCGCCACCGGCAGCGTGCGCGCCTCGCGCCCCGCCAGCACCACCGCGAAGATGAAGTTGTTCCAGGAGAAGATGAACGCGAGCAGCGCCGCCACCGTCAGCCCCGGCCGCGCGATCGGCAGCGCCACCCGCCGGAAGGCGTCCCAGAGGCTGCAGCCGTCGATCAGCGCCGCCTCCTCCAGCTCGGCCGGGATGCCCTCGAAGAAGCCGATCATCACCCAAGTCACGACCGGCAGGCCGATCACCAGGTGCGTGATGATCACCGCCCAGATCGTGTTGTTCAGGCCGATGAAGCGGAAGAGCATGAACCAGGGGATGAGGTAGCTGAGCGCGGGCGTCATGCGCGCGATCAGCACGAAGACGGCGGGCCAGCGCTGCCCAGACTTGGCGATGCCGTAGGCCGCCGGCACGCCGAGCAGGAGCGAGATCGCGGTCGCGCTGGTCGCCACCACGAAGCTGTTGAGCGTGTAGAGGCCGAACGGGCTGCGGCGGAACACCTCGGCGAAGTTATCGAGCGTCGGCCGGGTCGGGATGAACACCGGCGGGTAGGCGGTGTTCTCGACGTCGGTTTTGAGCGAGAGCGAGAGCATCCAGAAGAAGACGAACGCCGCGGGCAGGATCAGCACGAGCACGGCCAGGTAGAGGCTGAGCCGCCCCAGCCGCCGCTCGAGGCGACGACGCGCCGCCAGCGGATGCGCCTGTCCCTGCCGCGCCGTGCCGGTTCCGGTCGTGGCTACCACCAGAGCGTCCTCTGCCGCAACCAGAGCATGACGAGCGAGAGCGCGACGATGATCGAGAAGAAGACGACCACCACCGCCGAGGCGGCGCCCATCTGGTAGAAGGCGAACGCCTGGAGGTAGAGGTAGATGTTGAGCGTCTCCGAGGCAGTGCCGGGGCCGCCCTGGGTGATCGGGTAGATCGTGTCGAACGCCTTGAGCGCGTCGATCGTGCGCAGGACTACCGCGACCATGATGAAAGGCAGGATCAAGGGGAGCGTGATGTGGCGGAACTGCTGCCAGGCCGAGGCGCCGTCGATCCGGGCAGACTCGTAGGGCTCGCCCGGCAGCGAGGCGAGCCCGCCCAGCACGATCAGCATCACCAGCGGCGTCCACTGCCACGTCTCGACCAGCACGAGCGACGGGATCACCGTGTCGGGGGCGTAGACCCAGAGCGAGCGCGGCAGCCCGACGCTGGTGAGCAGGTAGTTGAGCACGCCGAGCTGGGGGTGGAACATCATCGTCCAGACCAGCGCGATCGCGACCGGGGTCGCCATCATCGGCATGATGAAGAAGCCGCGCAGGAAGCCGCGCAGGGGGAACTCCTGGTGGAAGACGACCGCCGCGGCCGTGCCCAGCGTCACCGGCAGCGCCACCGCCAGCGCGGCGTAGTAGAACGTGCGCCCGAGCGCGCTCAGGAACCGCTCGTCGCGCAGTAGTTGGGCGTAGTTCTGCAGGCCGACGAAGCGCGGCACCGAGGCGACCTGCCAGTCGTGCACGCTCATGTAGAGCGTGAACAGCCAGGGGAAGACGATCACGACCAGCGTCGCCACCAGCGCCGGCAGGACGAACCAGAGGTAGCCGCGCCGCCGCCGTTCGAGCGGCCTGCGCCGCTGCCCCCGCGCCAGCACGCGCGCGGCCTCCTGCCCGGCCTCGCTCCCGACTCGGCCGCGCTCGGCCGCGACCGTGCCCGCCGACCGTGTCACGGCTGCTCCTTCAGGGTCAGCTCGTCAGGCTCTTCTCGAGGATCGGCTTGAACTGCTCGGTCGCCTTCTCCAGCTCGCTCTTGGGGTCGGCGCCGCTGATCATGTTGGTGAGCGCGATGCCGTAGATGTCGCGGAACTCGGTCACCGGGATGATCTCGGGCAGCCCCGGCCGGCCGATCTTGCCGCAGGCGACCAGCGTCTCCACCCACTCCTTGGGCACGGTCAGGCTCTTGAGCGCCTCCTGATCGGCGTAGGCGGAGGCGCGCGCCGGCGAGCCGGCGCCCAGCGAGAGGATGCGCGCCTGGTTGAGCTTGTTGGTCGCCCACTGGCAGTACATGAACGCCGGGCCGGCTTTCTTGGTGCCAGCGGCGACACCGATGCCATCGCCGAACATCGCCGACCACTGCCCCTTCGGCCCCGGCGGCAGCAGCGCGTAGCCGACCTTGCCGACCACTTTTGACTTCGTGGGGTCCTCGACCGGCGGCGCGAAGCCGATCCCGTCGTACCACATCGCGGCGTTGCCCTGGATGAAGGCCGTCTGCGACTCGTTCCAGTTGAACCCCGAGACGCCCGGCGGCGCGCACTTCGCGAGCAGCTCTTGGTAGAGCTTCGCCGCCGCCACCGCCTCGTCACCGGTGGTGTGGAACTGGTTGTTCTTGTCGATCGGGTCCACGTTCCAGCCCTGAAGGAAGCCGGTCCAGACGGGCACGTTCGCGTTCTTCAGGCCGCGCCCGACGAAGCCGAAGGTGTTGCCGGCGGGATCGGTGAGGGCCTTGGCCGCCTCCAGCAGTTCGTCAAGCGACTTGGGATAGGCCAGCCCCTTCTTCTGGAACAGCTCCTTGTTCCAGTAGACGATCCAGTAGTCGATGTTGATCGGCAAGGTGTCCATGCGCCCGTCGGGCTGAGTGGCGTAGGTGATGCCGGCCGGGAGGAAGTCGCTCAGGTCGTAGTCGGGCGCGGTCAGCGTCGGGTCGGCCAGCATGGGCTTGAGATCCATCAGCCACTTGCCCTTGCCGAACAGCCCCTTGCTGACGTGCCAGGAGACCTGGGTGACGTCGAAGCTGGGGTTCCCCGAGGTAAATTCGATCGCCTGCTTCTGGCGCGCCTGCTGCTCGGGCACGACGTCGGCGTTGACCTTGATGCCGGTCAGGTTCTCGAACTCGGCCTGGTTCTTGGTGAGGATGTCGGCGCGCGGCCCGAGCACGAGCAGCGCCGTGATCGATTCGCCGTTGAACCGCTTCCAGTTGAAGCTGCCGGAGCCCACCACCGCCGGCGAGGGCGCGGCCGCAGCCGGGCCGGCGGCCGCCGGCGAGGGGG
>JBHOQZ010000305.1:0-5658 GCA_042408635.1 Chloroflexota bacterium | reverse complement strand
CGCCGCGCGGGGCGAGGCGGTGGGCTGCCCCGTGCGGCGCCGCCGGGTAGATGCGCCCGGCCCGTCACGGCAGGCGCCGGCCGCGCCGGAATCGTGGCCGGGCCAGGGGGTCGATCCGGGCGGCGCGGGTGCCTGTTGGGTGGCGGTGAGAGCGGGGGTGAGGCGATGCTGAGGGTCGAGGGGCTGACCAAGGTCTACGAGAACGGCACGCGCGCCCTGACCGACGTCACGGTCGAAATCAGCCAGGGTGAGTTCGTCGCCTGCATCGGGTCGAGCGGCGCCGGCAAATCGACGTTCGTGCGCTGCCTCAACCGCCTGGTCGAGCCGACCAGCGGCAAGGTCTACCTCGACGGCGTCGACGTCACCGCTGCCTCACCCGCCGAGTTGCGGCGCATCCGGCTGAAGATCGCGATGATCTTCCAGCAGTTCAACCTGGTGCGCCGCTCGACCGTGCTGACGAACGTCCTGTCCGGGCGCCTCGGCTACGTGCCGACGCTGCCGAGCCTGCTCGGTATCTGGCCCCGGCGCGAGATCGAGCGCGCCTTTGCCAACCTCGAGCGGGTCGGCATCGCGGACAAGGCGTACCAGCGGGCCGACCAGCTCTCGGGCGGCCAGCAGCAGCGCGTCGGGATCGCGCGGGCGCTGATGCAGGAGCCGCGGCTGATGATCGCCGACGAGCCCGTCTCGTCGCTCGACCCGGCGCTCGCCCATTCGGTGATGCGCTACCTCGAGCAGATCAACCGCGAGGACGGCATCACGATCCTCTGCAACCTCCACTTCCTCGACCTCGTCCGGCGCTACGCCACGCGCGTGCTCGCCTTCCGCGACGGCCAGCTCGTGCTCGACTGCCGGCCGGAGGAGATCGACCGGGCCCGCTTCAAGGAGATCTACGGAGAGGAGGCCGAGGAGCTGCGATGACGGCGAAACCGTACGCGAAGGGCAAGGGCGCCAACTGGCGCCCGCTCGCGTTTACGCTCATCCTCTTCCTGATGTTCGCCTACGGCTGGCAGGTCACGCGCATCGACCTCGTCACGCTCGTCACCGGCCTGCCGAAGATGGCGCACATCGTCACCGGCCTCCTCCAGCCCGACGTCTTCACGCGAACCAGGGAGGCGGTGGGCGTCGAGGCCCCGTTCGGGATCGGCTGCGCCAGCACCGCGCCCGTGACGGCCCGCGAGCCGGGCGGCAGCATGGCAATCACCCTCACCCAGGGCTGCGCCAACCCCGGCGACTCGGTCTACATCTCGGGCAGCAACTTCCCGCCCAACCAGACGGGGCAGCTCTCCCTCAGCCGACCCGGCGGACTCGACCGCGGCGGTGTCGAGTTCCAGACCGACGCGCAGGGGCGCTTCGAGACCGGCTTCACCGTGCCAAACTGGACGCCGGGCGAGGGCTACACCGTCAAGACGACGATCGCGCGCGAGACCGGGCTGCCGCGCTTCAGCGACACCTTCCTGCTCTGCCTCGACCTGATGCGCGAAACGCTCTTCCTCGCCTTCATGGGCACGGCGTTCGCGGTGCTCCTGAGTGTGCCGCTCAGCTTCCTGGGGGCGCGCAACCTGATGGCGGGCAGCCCGCTCGGGCGCAGCGTCTACTACGGCGCCCGCACGGCGTTCAACCTGTTGCGCTCGATCGAGGTGATGATCGTGGCGATCATCATGGCGGTGGTGGTGGGGATCGGGCCGTTCGCCGGGGTGCTGGCGCTGCTCATCCACTCGATCGGCTCGCTCGGCAAGCTCTACTCGGAGGCGATCGAGAGCATCGACAGCGGTCCGATCGAGGCGATCACCGCCACCGGCGCCAGCCGCCTCCAGGTGATCGTCTACGCGGTCGTGCCCCAGATCATCCCGCAGTTCATCTCCTTCACACTCTACCGCTGGGACATCAACGTGCGCATGTCGACGATTATCGGCTTCGTCGGCGGCGGCGGCATCGGCTTCATCCTGACGCAGTACATCAACCTGCTCCAGTGGAACCAGGCGGGTACCGCGATCTGGCTGATCGCCATCGTGGTCATGGCGATGGACTACGTCAGCGCCGTCGTGCGCGAGCGGATCGCGTAGCGGGACGGCCCCCCAGCCCCCCAATGCTGGGGGTGACGGGAGCGGTGCGGCCCTCGATGCGTGGTCAGGTCGTCGTCGGGCAGGATGACCGTCAGGACCACGCTGTTGGCCGGGGGCAGCGACGCCACGAAGCGCAGGGTTACCTCGATCACCGGCAGTGTGAGCTACTGGGTCACACCCAGCCACGAGGTGAAGGAGGCGGCAAGCGGCTCCTCCTGTCCGATCGATTGCGGTAGCGGTTCCCCCGGGTCAGCACCCGCGTCGGTGCGCTGCGGAGCCTAGCCTGGCATGGTTCCTCCCCTCGCCATCGGCAGCGGAGCAGAGGAGCCACGACCGGGCGGGGAACCTGCCCCTTTCACGGGGGCGCGAGATTAGGTGAACAGTTGCTCGACGACGACGGAGAGCGCGGGAAGGACGCCGGCGGGGAGCGTGTCGTCGTGGCGGAAGATACCGACGCTGAGGTAGCTAGCCTCCGTGAGGCGCAGCGCCTCGATCTCGCGGGTGGCGGGATCGCTCAGCCAGACCTCGGCCACGCCGGCCTCGGCGTAGGCGGCCAGCTTGGTCGCGCGGTCGTACTCCTCCCCACCGGGCGAGAGCACCTCGACGACGAGATCGGGCGGCCCGATCAGCCAGCCCTCCTCGAAGCGTGCCCGCCCCCCCTCGAGCACGACGCTCACGTCCGGGTGGACAACCGTGTCGGGCGCGAGCTGGACCGGAACGCCCGCGTTGTAGACGCGGCCGAGGTAGGCGCCCTGGACGTGGTTGAAGAGGGCGACGAACAGCGCCGAGTGGGCGAGGCGGTGCGTGGTGTCGCCGATGGCGGCGCGGAAGAGCACGCCGTCGATGAGCTCGAAGCGCAAGCCGTTGCGCGTCTCGTCCTTGGGCAGCCGCGCGAAGGCGGCCGCGGTCCAGCGCCCCTGGCCGGGGCCGACGACGTCGTCGGCGCGCGCCGCGGCGGTGGCGGTGATCGTCGTGTGAGCCAAAAGATCTACCCTCTGACTCTCGGGTCGCCAGACCCGGGCTATTTCCAGCGCGCAGGCAGGTCGGGCGGCAGCAGTCGGGTGTCGAGCTGGCGCTCGGTCCACTCGGTCAGCTCGTCCTGGGCGAACGCCCAGGCCTCCTCGTAGGCCGCCAGCCGGCTCCGGCGCTCCTTGAACATCAAGCCGTGAAGCGTGTCGCAGGCGGCGAGGAAGCCGTCGCGGTAGCCGCGGCGGTACGCCGCCTCGGCGCTCTCCTGCGCCGCCACCTGTGGCGCGCGGACGTGCCGGAACCCGAAGCCGCTGTCGCTCATCGCCCCTTGCTCCTCGCACCGCCCCGGCCGGGCGCACCCCCGCGCCGGGCTGCCGTCCCGCCGCCCCCACGACGTCCCAATCTCTCAATCCCTGAGTATAGCGCGAGCAGTCGGCCGCGCAAGGTTCCGCGGCCGCTGGGTCCGGGCACTTCTGGGTGAAGCGCACCAAGCGGTGTGGAGCTGCCCCCCCACGCTGAGGCAACCAGGCCCCACCCGCTTCGCGGGTACCCGGAGCGGGCTGGCGAGCGCTCACCGCAGCGCAGGGGTTCACCTCCGGGCGCCCGGGCAGACGGGCAGGCCGGAGTGGATCAGCCGCGTGGCCCTTCGACCACGCGGCTGACGATGGACGGTTGGGCGGGGGCCCACGCAGCGGTCGACGGTGGCCCGGCGTCCGCAGCCGGCCCGCGAACCGACGCCCGCCCGTCGGGGCCTACCGGTAACCGTACGGCATGGCGGGGACGCCGTAGCCGGGGTAGCCGTAGTAGCGGTGGTGCTTGTAGCGGACCACGTAGATCGGGCGCGGGACGACAACGTAGACCGGGCGGTAGCTGTAGGCGGTCGGCGCATAGCAGCCGCAACCCGCCCCGTAGCTGTAGGAGCCGTAGCTGCCGGAGCCGTAGCCGCTGGCCATACCGGACCCGCCGCCGTAGCCGCCGGAGGACATACCGTAGCTGCCGGCACCCGGGCCGCCGGCGCCGTAGCCGCCGCGGCCGGCGCCCATCCCACCACCGTAGGCCGGCCGACCGTCGCCGACCACGATCCGGGCGCGCATCCGCGGGTGCAGGGTACAGTAATAGGAGTAGGTGCCGGCCGACTCGAAGGTGAGGCTGTAGCTCTGGCCGGCCGCGATCTGGCCCGAATCGAAGATGTTCACCTCGCTGGTCACGGTGTGCGCCTGGGCGCCCGAGTTCTTCCAGGTGACGGTGTCGCCCACGCTGATGTTGAGCGTGTCCGGCTGAAAGGCGTAATCGACGATCTGGGCGCTCTGGGTGGCGGCGTGGGCCGGCTCGATGCCGCTGCTCGGCAGCGCCGGCACCAGCAGGAGCCCGGCGATGACGGCGGCCCGAAGCAGCGCGCGGGCCCCGTGCGCGGAAGAATGTCGCATGGTCTCGACCTTTCCCAGTTGGGGCGCGACAGCAGATCTCGCAGGCATTGCGTAGGCAGGCTACCGCGACGCCTGGTGCCATCGCGGCAGCGCGGCCCTCGCACCCTGGCTCAACCAGGGTGCAAATTGGCGTGAGGCATCACCACAGCCCGTGCCCGGCCAATCGACCCGCACCTCCTCTCCGCGCCCGAGTGGCAGCGGCTGTGTGCTGAATCATACGCGCTCGGTTACAGCCGAGATCAACTCGCTGGACACATGGCTCGGTGCCGCACCGGGGGTGCGACCGGCGGAGCCGAGCGCGACGGTCGGGCCACGCTGCCGAGTGGCCGGCGTGGAGTCGTCCGCTGGGGCACGGTCGGGCTGGTGCGGTCGGCACCCCGTGCCGACCGCACCAGCTAGGCCCAGGCGCGCGGGCGGCTGAAGATGAGGTCGAGCACCTTGCGGCCGAGCGGGGCGGCCACCTCCGAGCCGGCGCCGCTGCCCTCGAGCATGCACACGATCACCACCTCCGGCTTGTCGGCGGGCGCGTACGCGCAGAACCAGGCATGCGACTCGGGGTTCTGGTTCTCGGCCGAGCCGGTCTTGGCCGCGGTCGGGATCGGCTCGCCCCGGAAGGCGTAGTAGGCCGTGCCTTTGGGCGTGCTTGCCACCTGCTTGAGCGCGTTGTGGATCACGCGCAGGTTCGCCTCTGAGACGGGAAGCTTGCGGCGCTCGACCGCCCGGTACTCGCGCCCGGCGCCGCCGGTCGAGGCGGTCGACTTCTCGGCGTGGGCCGTCGCCTTCTGGACCAGCACCGGCGTGCGGAGGCTGCCGCCCATCGCGATCGCCGAGTAGGCGTTGGCGACCTGGATCGGCGTGCCCTGGAGATAGCCCTGCCCGATCGAGAGGTTGACCGCGTCGCCGAGGAACCAGGGCTGCTGGAGCTCCACCTTCTTCCACTCGGGGCTCGGCACGGTCCCCTCGACCTCGGCCACGCCCAGGACGCCGGTCGGCTCGCCGAAGCCGAAGAGTCGGGCGAAGTTCGGCAGGATGTTGTGATCGATGCTGTCGAGCTTCTTACCGATCTCGTAATAGACGATGTCGCAGCTCTGGACCAGGCCGTCGACATAGGTGAGTTCGCCGTGGCCGCCGGGCAGCCAGTCACCCATGATCAGCCCGGTGCCGAGGCCGTCCCACGAGCCGCGGCAGCGGAACTTCTG
>JBHOQZ010000300.1:0-2694 GCA_042408635.1 Chloroflexota bacterium | reverse complement strand
CGCCGCGGGCCGAGCGGCGGGGCGAGGCGCCGCGCGCAGGTGGGGCGCCCTTGCGCCCGGCCGAGCCGGCGCCGCCGCTGCGTGGCCGCGCCGGGAACGACGGAGGTGCGGGCTTGACGGACAAGGCTGGCCTCCGGGGGGCCGTCCCGACCGCGGGACGGTCCGGGCGGGGTTACTCGAACAGGGAGAGCTGCCTGGGCAGGCCGGGCTCCGGGTGGCCCGGCACCACGACCGGCGCGGGAGCCCCGGCCGGGTCGGCGAGCGGATCGATCGCCGGCGGGCGGGTCTGCGCCGCCTCGGCGCGCGCCTGCTCGAGCACGCCGGGCAGCTTGAGCATATCCTGCTCGACGACGGCGCGCAGCGACGGCTGGTGGAGCGCGGCCGCCGGGTGGTACATCGCGAAGGCGGTCAGCGGGCCCGCGGCGGGGTGGACGAGCCGGCGCGCCGTCCCATGGATGCGGCTGATGGTGGCGCCGGGGAAGAACTTCGCCATCGAGTAGCGCCCGAGCGTGACGACGACCAGCGGCCGGATGAGCGCGAGCTGCCGGTCGAGATAGTCGGCGCACGCCTCGATCTCGATCGGCAGCGGGTCGCGGTTCTGAGGCGGCCGGCACTTGACGACGTTGGTGATGTACACCTGCTGGCGAGTCAACCCGATCGAGCGCAGCAGCTCCTCGAGGAATTGCCCGGCGGGGCCGACGAACGGGCGCCCCTGCTGGTTCTCGTGCCAGCCTGGCGCCTCGCCCGCGAACATCAGTTCCGCATCGAGCGGCCCCTCGCCCGGCACCGCCCGCTGGCGCGTCTTCGCCAGCGCGCATTTTAGGCACGTGCAGACTTCGGCGACGAGCTGATCGTAGAGCGGATTGACCGTAATCGTCACGTCCCTGTCCTTAGAGCAACAACCCGCCCGCGCCGCCTGATCATGGCAGCGTGGGCGGGCGTTATGATAGTCGGCACGGCCCGTGTCGGGGAAGTCATTGCCCCGACATTTACGCACTCTTGTCGGATTTTTGACCCGGCCTGCCCGCCTCTCGACCCCATCTGCCACCTTGGGTGGCACGGGAACGAGCGCCGGGGCGATGCCGTTACACGACTCGGCGACGGGCTAGCGGCCGTAGACCGTGCGGTTCAGGTTCTTGTTGATGTAGTCGCGCGCCCACATCGTGCGGCTCGACGAGATGCCGTAGCTGACGGTGCGCGGCGCGTCGGCGCGCTGCTCGTCGAGCCACTGGTCGACGGCACGGTTGCGCAGACTGGTGTACTGGTCGTCGGAGAGCTCGCGGTCGCCCTTCTCGAGCACCTCAATGACGTGGTAGCCGAAGTCGCTCTTGACCGGGCGGCTCAGCTCGCCCGGCGGCAGGGCGAAGGCGACCTCCTCGAACGGCTTGACCATCTGGCCGCGCGGGAACCAGCCGAGGTCACCGCCCTGCTGGGCGCTGCCGGTGTCCTTCGACATCTCCTGCGCCACAGTTGCGAAGTCCTCGCCGTTCTTGATCCGGTCGATGGCGGTCTGGGCGTCGGCCTGGGTGTCGGTGAGGATGTGACGGGCGTGGACCTGCGGCTGGGTGCGCGGCACGTCGGCCATCATCACGTCGTTGAGCTTCTTGCGGAGCACCCTGGGCTCGATGATCCACTTGATGTACTCGGGCTCGGAGATGATCTTGAGCCGCTTGAGGTTGTCGGCCATCAGATCGCGCGCGCGCTTGACCTCGTCGACGGTTGCCGGCTGCGGCGGGGTCGGCGTAGCGACGGGCATCGTCCCGTCGGCGTTCGGCTCCGGCGGCGTCGTCGGCGTGGTCGGCTGGCGGACGCCGAACTCGTCGACCAGCGCCTCGTTGATCTCCTCAGGGGTGACCTGAAGGCCGCGACGCTGCGCCTCGTCGCGCATCAGCTCGGCGTTCATCATCTCTTCGACGGTCTTGCCCTCGAGCTCGGCGCGCTGCTGGCGGATCTGCTGGAGCTGCTGCTGCGCGAGCTGGGCCATGAACGCCGAATCGGCGTTGCCCGGGGTAGGCGGGCGCTGCGCGTACTGCTCGTACTGCTGCTGCTGGGCGTCGAGCATCACCTGCTTGAAGCCGAGCACCTTGGCGTAGTCCTGGACGGTGATGGTGCGCCCGTGGACCGTGGCGATCGGCTCGTTGGCGCGCCAGACGTTCTCGTAGAAGAAGCCGAAGGCGACGATCGCCAACACCAGCGCGAGCGCGCCGGAGCAACCCCAGACGACGAGGCGTGTCCAGCGTCGGTCGCGCTCGGCGCGCGTGGCCTGGCGCTTCGTCATCCGCGCCGCCGCGGGCGCGGCGACCCGGCCCGTCGTGGTGGCCGGCCGCGGCCCGCCGCGGATCGCTTTGGCAGTCTTGCTCACCTTCCCGTGCCGCCTTTCCTCTCTCCTCGGGTGGCGCGGCCGCCCGGCGCGGGCGTCCCGCGCGCCCCGTGCTCACTCTGCGGTGAGCGTCCTGGATAGCAATCGACCCGGCCGGGCCGGCGCCGCGCCGGCGCGGGTGCCGTCTCGCCCGTCGTCGACGGGCCTCCCCGGTCGGGTCACCTGGTCAACGTCGATGTCCGGCTCGGCCGCCCGCTGGCCCGGCGCGCTCAGATGCCGTCGCGGCTCGACCCCGGCCGCGCCGACTCAGGGCCCCGCCGATTCCGGCGTCGTCTCGGGCGCGGCAGCCTCCGTGCTGGCCGGCGCGGCGCTCG
>JBHOQZ010000296.1:0-1601 GCA_042408635.1 Chloroflexota bacterium | reverse complement strand
ACCGGCCGCACCCGGGAGACCGGGGTTCGCAGCCGGGCTGATGCGGCGGAGCGTCCGGCCGCGGGGAGCCCCGTCCAGGGGGGAGGACCACCCGGCGGGGGCCGCGCGGGTGGGCGCTGGGCCGGTGGCCTCGAGGGGCGCAGCGGGGACGGTTCCCGGCCCGAGCGCGGCGCCGGTCGCCGCGATGGTGAGAGGGCCTCAGCGCGTGAGCGAGCTGGCGCGGGTGAGCGAGTCGGCGGGCAAGCCGTGGCTGGTGGCAGGCTGCGGGCGTCAGGTCGTGAGCGGGGCGGCGCAGGCGAGGCGGCCGGCCAGCTAGGCGCCGATGGTGGCGGTGAACGGGTGTCAGGTCGTGGGCGAGGTGGCGCCGTTCGACAACCCCGCCGGCGAGCGGCAGATGGCGGCGGTGAGCGGGCGTCGGGTCGTGGGCGAGGTGGCGCGGGGGAGGGCGGGCGTGCCGCGCGGTAGCTTCGTGGTGGCGATCGACGGGCCGGCGGCGTCGGGCAAGACCGTGCTCGGGCGGGCGCTGGCGCGGCGGTTCGGCTTCGCCTTCCTCGACACGGGCCTGCTCTACCGGGCGCTGACGGCGGTTGCGCTCGAGCGCGGCGTGCCGGTGACCGACGGCGAGGCGCTGGCGCGGCTGGCGGAGTCGCTGCGGTTCGAGGTGCGCGCTTCGCCGGGGTCGAGCCACCCCGACACGCTCTACGTGGACGGGCGCGAGGTCGGCGCGGCGCTGCGCACCCGCGCGGTCGACGCGAACGTCTCGACCGTCTCGGCGCACCCGGCGGTGCGCGCCGCGCTCCTGCGCCACCAGTGCGCGCTGGCCGAGCGGGCCGACACGGTGATGGTCGGGCGCGACATCGGCACCGTCGTGCTGCCCGACGCGGAGCTCAAGCTCTACCTCGTCGCCTCGCCCGAGGTGCGCGCGCGCCGGCGCTGGCGTGATGTGCTGGCGGCCGGCGGATCGGCGAGCTTCCCCGAGATCCTCGGGGAGCTGGTGAGGCGCGATGCCCGCGACGGCGGTCGTGAGGTGGCGCCGATGCGCCCGGCCGCGGACGCTGTGATCGTCCACACCGACCGGCTCGGGCTGCCCGAGGAGATCGAGCTGGCCGCCCGCCTAGTCGAAGCGGCGCGCCGTTTGCGCTAACATGATGAGCCGTGCCCGGTGCCTGCGCTGGCGGACCGCGCGGGGCTGCCCGCCGGGGGCTGCCCGCCGGGAGCTCGAAGCCCCGCGCTCAGGCTGCAAAGCCCCCGCCCGCCGGGCACCCGCTAGCGGGTGGGGTAGCCGGAGCGGGCTGACACGTATTCATTCCAGCCGGCTTCAGCCGGCTTCGCAATCTCAGCCCGGGGGTGCCCCCGGGCGGCCGTGCACCGCTCGGTTGCCGGAACATGGCGCAACCTCGATCAGGCCGCCGCCACAACCGGCGCACGCAGCGCACAACCCGGTAAGGAGCGCCATGGACGTCGTCAGCCGCGCGATCACGCGCACGGGCGCAGCGGTCGTGAGCCTGGTCCACCCCGATTCGCCCGCCGCTGAGGCGGGGTTGCGCGTCGGCGACCGGATCGAGACGGTGAACGGCCGGCCGATCCTCGACATCATCGAC
>JBHOQZ010000281.1:0-1362 GCA_042408635.1 Chloroflexota bacterium | reverse complement strand
GCCGGTCCGGGCGCTGGGGCCGTGCCCGCGCCGCTCGCCGTGGGCAGCGGCGGGAGCGGCGCCGCCAGCAGCGCCAGCCCGACCGCGACGACAGCCAGGAGCCGACCGGTAAATGCGCGCATGCGTTGCCTCCCCGCGTCCTGATCGCGGGGAAGTATAGCGCCAACCGGCCGGTGGTTTGCGTGCTTCGCCTAGCGGCGCACCTCGGAGAGGTTCTCCCAGAGGAGGTAGAGGCCGGCCGCGAGCACGGTCACCTCGAGGATCTGCCAGAAGAACTCGCGCACCAGCACGATCGCCGAAACGATCGCCAGCGCGACCGTCACCGTCGTGATCAGGTTGGCGATGCGGCGGCGGAAGACCGCCTCGATGAAGAGGAACGCCCCGAGCAGGGCCGCGAGCCCCGGCGCCAGGTACTCGCGCGCGCTCACGAACAGCACCAGCAGGCAGAGCAGCACGAGGCTGATGCTCACCGCCGCCCAGAACTCGAGCAGGCGGCTCAGGCGCAGCCGTGCCTCGCTCGCCGGCGTCGCCTTGCGGTGGAGGTGAGCGCGCGGGTCGTCGCGCCGACCGGCCGCGAGCCGGTCGATCCGCTGGTCGAGCGCCTCGATCAGCGCCGCGTTCTGCTCGCGCTCGCGGCGCAGTGCCCCCACCTCGGCCGCAAGCGTGCGCAGCCGAGTGGCGGTCTGGGCGTGGCGGGTGGCGAGGTGCGGGTGGCCCTGCATGGTCGCCAGTTCCGCGCCGAGCTCGCGCAGGGTCGCTGCCTGCCGGTTGATCTCGTCCGCCAGCTCGGCCTGGCGCCGGCCCAGGCGCTCGCGCCGGCCCTGCAGCAGCGACAGCTCGGCCGGCGGCGGCGCGACCTTGTCCAGCCCCGCCCAGCCGACCGGGTCGTACCACGAGCGGCGGACCGTGCCGTCGCGGTTGTACATCGGCCCGGACGGCGCGTTCTCGCCGGAGAGGGGATCGCGCGCGTAGAGGCCCCAGAGGCCGCGGTAGCCGCGCACCCAGTCGGGCACCGGCTCGAGCAGCACCGGCGTCCAAGTGCGCCCCGGCACATCTCCGATCGTGAGGCCGTCGCCGCGCGCGTAGTCGACGAACGGGATGGTGAAGATGTTGAGCGGGGTGAGGCGGGCGTCGGCGCCGGCCTGGCGCAGCGTGCGGACCCAGAAGGCGCGGATGCGGTCGACCACGCGCACCAGCGGGGTGATGTGGGCGATCTCGATCTCGGTCAGGTACTCGCCGCGGCGGAAATACGAGGCGTGCGAGCCGGCGCCGACGTAGACCACCGGATGCTCGCCCACCAGCTCGAGCTCGCCGCGGTCGTCCCAGCGGCGGCGCAGGTCGTCGCCGTGGTAGTCGTGCGAG
>JBHOQZ010000274.1:0-1986 GCA_042408635.1 Chloroflexota bacterium | reverse complement strand
CCGATCGCATTCCCCGCGTTTATTCCGCAACCTCCATTACCCCCGCGCGGCTGAGGGGGCTGGGACGAGCGCCCGTGAGCCGGAATTAGCCGGCCGGCGAAACTGCCCCGCACTCTTTCCGCAACCTCCATCAGCCGGCTGACCGGGCGGACGATTAGCTTCGCAACCGCCTTCGGCCGGCCGGAGGCCGGGCATCCCTTGACACTCTCCAGACCCGCCGCCCGCGACGGACCGGATCCTCAGCAGGCGCGGCTCGCGGGGCGAGGCCGGCAGATCAGGGCGTGCGGATGACAGTGGCGATGATGTAGGCGAGGCCGAGGAGGTAGGCGCCGAGCATGATGGCGGCGGCGACGTTCCCCTTGCAGATTTCCGCGTGGAAGTCGATCCGGTCGACCAGGTCGAAGAGCCGCGTGCCGGCGAACAGCAGGAGCGTCCCGATCAAGACCCAGACCACGGTCGCGGCGACGCTGTTGAGGAAGGCGAGAAACGGGAACGTCTCCACGGCTCACCTCCGGCGGTTTCGGCTGGCCCCGGCATTCTAGGCACGTCTCTCCAGACCCGTCAATCCCCAAGCGCGGTGCCCCAGACCCCCCAAGCCTGGGGGGTGAGGAACGGGTGCGTTGCCCCTCACTGCCTGGGGGTGAAACAAGGCTCAACGGCCCTCGGTGCTGGCGGGTGAGGTTCAGTCCCCCAAAATTGGGGGTCGCGGGGGCGTTCGCCAGCCCCCCAGTATTGGGAGGATGGGGGGCGCTATCCGCGCGGCTTCGACGGCGCGGCCCGCGCCGGGGGCCGCGGGCGGGGTATAATCCAGGCGAGCTCTAGGAGGCTGCCCCAGCCGTGTCCGATACTGCCCTCTACCGGAAGTGGCGTTCACAGACCTTCGCTGACCTCGTCGGGCAACAGCACGTCAGCCGCACGCTGCTGAACGCGCTCGCCCAGGGGCGGGTCGGCCACGCCTACCTGTTCTGCGGGCCGCGCGGGGTCGGCAAGACCTCGATCGCCCGCCTGCTCGCCAAGGCGATCAACTGCGAGACGAACGGCGGCCGCGGTGAGCCGTGCAACACCTGCCGCCTCTGCCGCGAGATCGCCGAGGGCCGCTGCCTCGACGTGCTCGAGATCGACGGCGCCTCGAACAACTCGGTCGAGAACGTGCGCGACCTGCGCGACAAGATCCAGTACACCCCCTCCGAGGCGCGCTACAAGGTCTACATCATCGACGAGGTCCACCGCCTCAGCCCGAGCGCCTTCGACGCGCTCCTCAAGACGCTCGAGGAGCCGCCGCCGCACGCCAAGTTCATGTTCGCCAGCACCGAGAAGCACCGCATCCCGGCGACGATCCTCTCGCGCTGCCAGCGGTTCGACCTGCGCCGCATCCCGCTCAAGGACGCCGTCGGCCGGCTCGCCCAGATCTGCGAGGCGGAGGGGATCGGCTACGAGCCGGCTGCGCTCGAGCTGATCGCCCGCACCGCGACCGGGAGCCTGCGCGACGCCATCAGCCTGCTCGACCAGCTCCGTTCGATGGCGATCGATCGCGTGACGCTCGAGGACGCGCAGGCGCTGATCGGGGCGGGCGGCGGGCAGGGCGCGGCCGAACTGGCGCAGGCGCTGGCCGACCGCGACGCCGCCGCGGCGCTGCGCCAGATCGACCGCCTCGCCGGCGAGGGGATCGACTTCAGGCAGCTCACGACGGACCTGATCGACTACCTGCGCGCGGTCCTGCTCATCCGCACCGGTAGCGGCGCCGAGATGCTCGACGTGCCGGCCGATCAGCGCGCCGAGATGGAGGCGCTGGCGCCGCGCTTCGAGCTGGGCTACCTGGTGCGCGCGCTCAAGCTCCTCAACAGCCTCGACTTCTCGGCGCGCTCGACCCACCCGCAGCTCCCGCTCGAGTTGGCGCTGGTCGAGGCGATCACGGGCGAGGCGCCGGCGGTCCGGCCCGCGCCCGCCACAACGCCGTCCGCCGCGCCAGCGCGGCGCGAGCCCGTC
>JBHOQZ010000271.1:0-1627 GCA_042408635.1 Chloroflexota bacterium | reverse complement strand
CGCCGGACGGTCGCCGGCCGCCTCCACGCCGACGGCTCGGAGCGCGAGCCGCTCGACGCCGCCGAGATCGAGGCGGCGCTGCGCGAGCTGGCGGCGCGCGAGCCCAACCTCCAGGCGGTGGCGGTCGCCTTTCTGCACAGCTTCACGAACCCCGAGCACGAGCAGCGGGCCGGCGAGATCGTGCGGCGCGTGCTGCCCGGCGTGCACGTCTCGCTTTCGGCTGAGGTGGCGCCGCGAATCCGCGAGTGGGAGCGCACCTCGACGGCTGTGGCGAATGCCTTCGTTCAACCGGTGATGGCCGACTACCTGGGGCGGCTGGGCGGGCGGCTGGCTGACCTGGGCTACCGGCGCGACCTCTTCCTGATGCTGTCGGACGGCGGCCTCGCCTCGGTTGGCACGGCCCGCGCCTTCCCGATCCGCCTGGTCGAATCGGGGCCGGCCGCCGGGGCGCTGGCGGCCGCAGCCTGGGCGCGCACGCTCGGCCCGGAGGGGCGGCGCGTGCTCTCGCTGGACATGGGCGGCACGACGGCGAAGATCTGCGTCATCGACGACTGCCGACCGACGCGGGCGAGCGAGTTCGAGGTCGCCCGCGTCCACCGCTTCAAGAAGGGCAGCGGGCTGCCGGTGGCGGTGCCCAGCATCGAGCTGATCGAGATCGGTGCCGGCGGCGGCTCGATCGCCGGGATCGATCCGCTCGGGCTGCTCAAGGTCGGTCCCGAGAGCGCGGGAGCGGACCCCGGACCCGCCTGCTACGGCCTGGGCGGGACCGAGCCGACGGTGAGCGACGCCGACCTCGTGCTCGGCTACCTCAACCCCGAGCGCATCCTCGGCGGCGAGATGGCGGTCGATGCCGCGGCCGCCCGCGCGGCGCTGGGCCGGCTCGGCGACCGACTCGGGCTCGACCCGGAGGGTGCGGCGGCGGCCGTGCGACGGGTAGTCACCGAGGCGATGGCGGCGGCCGCGCGCGTCCACGCCGCCGAGCGCGGCAAGGATCCAGCCGACTACACGCTGATCGCGTTCGGGGGTGCCGGACCGATCCACGCCTGCGACGTCGCCCGCGCGCTCAAGGTGCGGCACGTCGTCGTCCCGCCCGGTGCCGGCGTTGCCTCGGCGCTCGGGTTCCTGGCGGCCCCGGTCGCCATCGAGGTCGGCCGGACCCACTTCGCGATGCTGGCCGCCGCCCCGGCTACCGCCGACGCCAGCGGAGTGGGCGCGTCGAGCGAGCCGTCCGGCGCGCTGCCCGAGCTGGAGGCGGTGTTCCGCGAGCTGGAGGCGGCCGGCGCCGCGGCCCTGACCGATGCGGGGGTGCCATGGGCCGAGCATCGTTTCGAGCGGGGCCTCGACCTGCGCTACCGGGGGCAGGGCCACGAGGTGGCGGTCACGCTGCCCGAGCCCGCTGCGGGCGTCTCCCTCGCCGAGGCGATCGCCGAGCGCTTCGAGGCGACCTACCGCCAGCTCTTCGGGCACGCCCTCGACCGCGCCGAGATCGAGATCACGGCGGCGCGGGTCTGGGCGGCCGGGCCGACGCCGCGCGTGGCCGCGCTCGAGGCGTCCCCACCGGGGGTGTCCGCGGAGACCGACGCCGCGGCCAGCGGGGAACGCGACGGCCGGCCCGAACCGCGCGGCG
>JBHOQZ010000260.1:0-3422 GCA_042408635.1 Chloroflexota bacterium | reverse complement strand
GCGATGAACGGGATCACGTCGTAGTCGCTGAAGAGGCAGCGGTCCGGCCTCTCGCCGATGCAGACCGCGACCGCCACGTTGCTGAAGTGGCCCCCGACCGCCTCGACGGGAACGACGATCCGGGCGAGGCTTGCCTCGGCGGCGCCCTGGCGACCCGCCGGCGCCCCGGCCGCCCTGGCCGCGGCCGGCGCACCCCGCTGCACGCTTGTCCTCGGCCGATCGAGCCGCAGGTTCGGCGCGACGCTGCCGCCCACCGGCTGCACACCCGGCTGGCCGCCCGAGCGCTGGCTGCCCCCTCCGCCCGGGCAGGCCGGCGCGGGGGCGCCGGGACCGGGGAAGACGACGAGGTTGGCCCAGCCGCGGTTGTTGCCCTTGTGGACCTCGTCGTGCTGGTTGTCGGGGTCGAGCATGACCCAGATCGGGTAGCAGCCGGCCTGGCCCGGCGTGAAGCGCTGGCGCACGTCGGCCTGGCCCTGGGCGGGGAGCTGGCTCAGCGACGCCGTCCCGATCTGGCCGAGGAAGTCGCCCCCGACGAGGCCGATGGCGCCCCCGGCGCGCACGGCGCTGGGTAGCTCGAAGGTCGGGCCGACCTTCCGCGCGTCGAACGCCCCCTCCGGGGCGAGCGCCTTGCCCGAGCCGGGCGCGGTGAACTCCCACAACTTCACCAGGGGTTGGCGCCGGGCCGGCTCGGCTGGCCGAACCAGATCATGGGCGCGTAGACCATGGTGACGGCCAGGCGTGGGTTGGTGATATCGGGGAAGTCGCGCACCGCCGCCGCTGCGGCCCACGAGCGGGGCCAGTTGGCGCACGAGACGTTGCAGGTGATGACCGTGTCGACGTCGTGCCGGTTCGTCACAAACGTGCCGCCGGGTCCCAGGCTGAAGAACGACAACCACAGCGAGATGTACGGCTGGCTGTAGCCAGTGGTTGATTGCCTGGAGGCTTGCCCGGCGTACGCGACAGCCGCAGCGAGATGTGCGGCTGGCTGTAGCCGGTCGGCGCCGGGTGGTGCTTGGTCCAGGCGACCGCCAGCCGGTCGCGCGTCTGGTTCGCACCGCCGAACGGCGCGGCCACCAGCGCCAGCTTGCTGCTGGCCATGCGGCCACCGGCGATCGGGTCGTCCGCGAGCGTGTCGCTGCCGCCGGCGAGGGTCGCGGGGTCGCGCCCGCAGCGGAAGTTCGAGGTGAAGAAGGCGTAGGGGGCGGGACAGTCGAAGTTGAGCCACTGGAAGGCGCCACCGCCGTTGCCGAGCGCGAGCGACTGCAAGTCGCTGGCCGGTCGCAGCGCGTGGAGGATGACGCCGCGTGCCGTCTGGAGGCCGACCACGAGCGAGGGCGGGCTGCCGAAGCCGTCGAAGCGGCCCGCCGCCAGCGCCACGTCGTGGAACCGCCAGAGCGTCGAGGTCGGCTGGTACCCCTCGCCGATCCCGGTGCCGGGCGTCACTCGCAGCGACGCCGACTTCTCGAGCGCGCGTGGCCCGGTAGAGGGTGACGATCAGCGTGCCCGCGTCGTCGGGCTCCAGGTAGACGACCGCAAGTTCATCGGCGCCGTCACCGTCGACGTCCACCGCCACGGCACCGAGCGCCACCGGGTACTGGTAGCCGGTGTTGCCCTTCGAGGGGTCGTCGGCGATCCGGTAGTTGTGGAGCGCGCCGCTCTGCCCGAGGCCGGCGTCGCGCAGCGTCAGGCGCACGTCGTCGCTCCACGCCTCCTCGACGACTGCCACCTGCTGGCGGGCGACCAGCGTGGGGTTGCCCTGCAGCGGGTGGCTGTACACCCCGGCCGCGAGGAGCTGGTCGAGCGTGGGCGAGCCCCGCTCGGCCGTGGTGTGCCGCCCGGCGCCCGGCGCGTTCGGCGCCGGATCGAACGTCGGCGCGGGATACCCCGGCGGGCTGACCGGCGGCAGCGCGTAGCGGGCCGGGTCGACGGCGCCGCCCCCAAGCGGATCGACCGGGGCGGCCGTGCCCGAGTCCACCAGTGGCGCGAGCAGCGCGGCAAGGACGAGCAGCGCGGCCAGCAACGCGCCGGCGCTCCACCGGGACTGACGACGTGAACGCACGCGGATCTCCTCCACCCGGCCGACAGCGGTGTAACCGGTCGTGTCGGCGGCCATGTGTGCCGTGGGGCGCGCGCACGCTGCGCGAACGGCGCCCCACTCGAGCGAGATTCCACGTGGTTGTCAAACCGCCTGCTTGGGCGCTTCGAGGCAGTCAAGGGGGATTGCCGCCCGCGGGCCGCGCGGGTGCAGCCCGGGGAGGGTCGGCGAGCCGGCTCCACGTCACCCGACACCGCAGACCCGCATGGCCGGCCGCCTTGCCGCCGGATCGCGTGGCGCGGTATACTACTTGAATACGAGAGGCCGGTGATCGAAGGTGGAAGCGCTCGCCCACTCAGCCCCCCAGACGGTTCAGACCGCGCCCCGGGGTGAGGCGCGGCCGTACTCCATCGACGACCTGATCGCCCAGGTGCGCGAGTCCGTGCCCGCGGGCGATCTGGCGATCGTTCGGCGCGCCTACGAGTTCGCCGCCGCCGCCCACGGCGATCAGCGCCGCAAATCCGGCGAGCCCTACATCAACCACCCGCTGCGCACCGCGCGCATCCTCGCCGACCTCCACCTCGACCCCGAGGCGCTCGCCGCCGCCCTCCTCCACGACGTGCCCGAGGACACCGGCACCCCGCCCGAACGCATCGAGCAGGAGTTCGGTCCGACCGTGGCGCGCCTGGTCGACGGCGTCACCAAGCTGAGCAAGCTCAAGCTCTACCAGCTCGAGGAGCGCCGCGCCGCCACCGGAGACTCCGCCGCCACCTGGGCGGAGAACCTGCGCAAGATGTTCCTGGCGATGGCCGACGACATCCGTGTCGTGCTCATCAAGCTGGCCGACCGGCTCCACAACATGACCACGCTCATGTTCCTGCCGGTGCTCAAGCGCCGCCGGATCGCCCAGGAAACGCTCGAAATCTACGCCCCGCTCGCCGGCCGCCTCGGCATCTACCAAATCAAGTGGCAGCTCGAAGACCTCGCCTTCCGCTACCTCCACCCCGACAAGTACAAGGAGCTGGCGGCCAAGCTCGCCCTGGGCGAGCGCGAGCGCAAGCGCTACCTCGCCGTCGCCACGCGCACGTTGCGCGAGGAGCTCGAGCGCCACGGCATCAAGGCCGAGGTGAGCAGCCGGCCGAAGCATATCTACTCGATCTGGCGCAAGATGCAGCGCCGCGGCGTCGAGTTCGACCAGATCTACGACCTGCACGCCGTGCGCGTGCTCGTCGACGACGTGGGTGACTGCTACACCGTGCTCGGCTACGTCCACCAGCTCTGGCGGCCGATCCCCGGGCAGTTCGACGACTACATCGCCATGCCCAAGGAGAGCATGTACCAGTCGCTCCACACGACGGTCATCGGCCCCGAGGGCAAGCCGCTCGAG
>JBHOQZ010000258.1:0-2014 GCA_042408635.1 Chloroflexota bacterium | reverse complement strand
GTCGCCAGCACCGCCGCGGGCGCGCTGCGGCGCGCCGGCACGCTGCGGGTGGCAATCATCGGCGAACCGCCCTCGCTCGACCCAACCGTCACCACCGCCTCACTCAGCTTCAACCTCGCCCAGCATTATTATGAAGGGCTGTTCGCGCGCGACGCCCACTTCCAGCCGATCCCCATGCTGGCCGAGAAGCACGAGGTTGGCGAGGGCGGCCGCGTCCACACCATCGCGATCCGGCGCGGCGTGAAGTTCCACAACGGCCAGCCGCTCACCTCGGCCGACGTCGTCGCCTCGCTCGAGCGGTTTGGCGAGGCCGCCGGGCGCGGGCGCGACCTCTTCCGCCGGGTCGAGAGCGTCGAGGCACGCGGCGACCACACCGTCGTGATCGCCTGCAAAGAGCCAACCGGTGCGCTGCCGATCTACCTGGCCGGACCCGACGCGATCATCCACCCGGCCGAGATCGCCCGCGCGGCCGGCAAGGACGCTGCGCGCGAGCGGATCGGCACCGGGCCGTTTCGGCTGGCCGAGCACCTGCCCGACCGCTACATCCGCCTCGTGCGCTACGACGACTACGCCGCGCTGCCCGGCGAGCCGGACGGGATCGGCGGCGGCAAAGTTGCCTACGTTGACGAAGTGCGTTTTATCCCGGTGCCCGAGGAGAGCGTCAGGGCGGATGGGCTCAGCAGCGGTGAGTACCACTTCGCCGAGAGCCTGAGCTTCGACAACTACGACAGCCTGCGCGCCCAACCCGGTGTCGAGGTCCACATCGTCAAGCCCTACATGCACTACTGCATCATCTTCAACAAGAAGGAGGGCGTCTTCAGCGACCTGCGCGCGCGCCAGGCGGCGGTCAAGGCGATCAGCGTCGAGCCGCTGATGCTGGCCGCGTTCGCGCGCCCCGAGTTCTTCCGGCTCGATCCGGCCATGGCCTCGCCGGAGTCGGCGTTCTTCTCCACCGTGGGGGAGGAGGTCTACAACCATCCCGATCCCGCCGGGGCCCGGCGCCTGCTCGGCGAGATCGGCTACGCCGGCCAGCCCGTCAAGCTCCTCTCGACCAAGGAGTACGGCTGGAACTACAACCTGGCGCTCGGGCTCAAGAGCCAGTTCGAGGCAGTGGGGTTCACCGTCGACCTCCAGGTCACCGATTGGGCGACGCTTCTCTCCCGACGCAACAATCCGTCGCTCTGGGACGGCTTCTGCACCGGCTTCGGCGGCTACAGCCACCCGATCAGCCAGACCTACCTGCCGGCCGCCTACCCCGGCGGCTGGGTCAGCGAGGCCCGCGACCGCCTCATCGGCCAGCTCATGGCCGAGCCCGACCCGGTCAAGCAGAAAGAGCTGGTGGTGCAGTTGCAGCGCGTGATCTGGGAGGAGCTGCCGCTCGCCAAGATCGGGGAGGGGTTCGCCCTGCGCGCCAGCAGCCGCCAGCTCAAAGGCTACCGCAACTTCGTTGACTGGACGTTCTGGAACTGCTCCCTCGACCCCTGAGCGACAGGACCGGTGGCTGGACGCCAGCGGCGGCGCCCACCCCTGCGCGGTCGCCCGAGCGCGTTTGTCGGGCGTGAGTGAGGTCTTTGGCCGGTCCGCCTGCTGGCTGGAACCGACGGACGGGCTCGCGCGTTAGCTAGTTCAACCGGGTCGTGTCGGCGGCGCCAGGCGCCGGGCCGCGCTCGCCGCTTGGTATAATGGCCGCCACCGGGGCGAACATCACCACCTGCCGCCTATGCGCCCCGGGCCCGCCGCCTGCGGCCCCGACGCGGCGCCCGCCGTCGCGCGTGCCGGACGGGGGACGCCCTCCTACTGTGAGCACGTCGAACCGTCGAGCGTGGAGAAGGGGGAGTTCTGGATGCCTCGTGAAGAACCTCGGCCCTCGGATGTGACCTTGGCCCGACGCGTGACGCGCCGCGCCATCCTGCGCGCCTCGGCTGGCGTGGTCGGCGCTGGGCTGCTGGGGACGCTGGCGACGGCCTGCGGCAGTGGCGCCGCCCCAGCGCCGGCCGCGCCACCGGCCTCGGCG
>JBHOQZ010000253.1:0-1604 GCA_042408635.1 Chloroflexota bacterium | reverse complement strand
CGCCGGCCGGCGCTCGGGTGGCGCGGCGTCGGCTTCGGCGTGGGCACGGGCGTGAGCGTCGCCCTTCGTCACCAGCCCCCGACTGTCGTCCGCCGCGGCCGGGGCGGAGGCGTGGTGGGCGTGACCCGGCCCCGCCCTCGGCTGGTCCGCGGCGGCGGACACGTGCCCGGTCGCGTGGTTGTGGTCGGTCATCGCCCCTTCCCCGTGCCCCCGCGGGGGCAACGCCACGCGTGGGGCGCGGCGACCCGGCTACAGCCCGTACCAGGCCGAGAGCCAGGCGTTCATCTGCTCGATCTCGCCACTCTGGCTCGCGACGATGCCGGCGGCGAGGGTCGCGACCTCGGGGTGGGCGGCGCGCTCGGCAGCGAGCCGAGCCATGTCGATGGCGCCCTGGTGGTGGGGGATCATCAGGCTCATGAACACCACGTCGAGCCGGTTGGCCGGCAGCGACCAGAAGTCGGCCAGCATGTCCATTCCGCCGGGCGCCGCCGTCTGGCCGGCGCCCGGGCCCATCGCCCCACCCTGGCCGCCGCTCATGCCGCCGTGCCCGGCGTGGCCCGCCATCGCGCCCGCGGCCGGGGCGGGAGCCATGGCCGCCAGCGGATCGGGGACGTCAACGCCGTACCAGCTCTTAAGCCAGCCGCGCATCTGGACGATCTCGCGCGTCTGGTCGGCGATGATCGCCGAGGCGAGCGCCTTCAGCTCTGGTCGCTGGCTGTTTGCCTCGACCGGGCGCGCCATCCGCACGGCCAGCGCGTGGTGCTGGATCATCGCCTCCAGGAACGCCCGGTCGAAGGCGTCGCCGAAGAGCTGCTCGAGCGCCGGCCCCGTCGGCGGCATCGGCTGCGGGGCCGGGACGGCCTGGCCTGGCGCGGCGCGCCCCCCGATCAAGGCGATCCCGCCCGCGACCAGGAGTGCGAGCGCGGTCAATAGCCAGCGGTGCATCGGTGATATCCTCCGTCATCGTTGCGTCGTTGTCGGTGGCGACCCGACGTGGAGCGGCACTACTGGCGCAGCGCCTTGCCGAGCACGGTCACCATCTCCTTGATCGCGGCGTCGCCCCCGTCCTGCTTGATGGCCGAGGTGACGCAGCCGCGGAGATGGGCCTCGAGCACGAGCAGGGCGACCTCGCGGGCCGCCGCCGTCATCGAGTTGACCTGCTGGACGATGTCGAGGCAGTAGCGGTCGTCCTCGACCATCTGCTGGATGCCGCGCGCCTGCCCCTCGATCCGGCGCAGGCGCGCGAGCAGCTCGTCCTTGCTGCCGGCGTAGCTGGTTCGTCCCCCCATCGGCACCTCCCGTACGCTGGACCGGGCGGTCATCCCGCCCCGCCTGCTCCATACTAGCAGGGAGTATGTAAACCCACAAGTGGCCATCCCGGACGCCGCGTCGGCTGGGCGACGTTGGGCTGCGGCCCCGGGCTGGGCCGGCGGTGGCTGCTATACTCAGCGGCGGTGGGCATGGCGAGCGCGCGCCGGGGGGCCGGCGGGCGTCGGGGGAAGGCCAAGGCCGCACAACCGGTCGATATGATCGCGTTTCTCTTCACGGACATCGAGCGGTCGACGGTGCGCTGGGAGCAGTACCCGGCGGCGATGCACGCGGCG
>JBHOQZ010000241.1:0-1923 GCA_042408635.1 Chloroflexota bacterium | reverse complement strand
CTCGCCCGCCCGTGGGCGGTGGCGGTCCGTGGGCTGGTCGGCTCGGCCCTGGGCGGAGGTCGGAGGGTAGGAGGGAGGTGCCCCATGCCGAGGTTCGCCGCGAACCTCTCGATGCTGTTGACCGAGCACCCGTTTCTAGAGCGGTTCGACCGGGCGGCGGCGGCCGGCTTCCAGGCGGTCGAGTTTCTGTTTCCCTACGCCGAGGAGATCGACGCCGTGGCGGCGGCGCTGCGGCGCAACAACCTGCAGCAGGTGCTGTTCAACCTGCCGGCCGGCGACTTCGCCGCGGGCGACCGCGGGATCGCCAACGACCCGCGCCGCCGCGATGAGTTCCGCTCCGGGGTGGCCCGCGCGCTCGAGATCGCGGCGCAGCGCGGCTGCCCCAAGCTCAACTGCCTGGTTGGCATCCGGCGGCCCGACGTGCCGCTCGAGGCGCAGCGGGCGACGCTGGTCGAGAACCTGCGCTACGCCGCCGAGCAGGCGCAGGCGGCGGGCGTGCTCCAGGTCTTCGAGCCGCTCAACCGCTTCGACGCGCCGGGCTTCCTCGTCACCACCACGGCCGAGGCGATCGCGCTCCAGGACGAGGTCGGCCACCCCAACCTGAAGATCCAGTACGACGTCTACCACATGCAGCGGATGGAGGGGAACCTGACGCAGACCATCCGCGAGCAGATCGGCCGGATCGGCCACGTCCAGATCGCGGACAGCCCGGCGCGCAACGAGCCGGGCACCGGCGAGATCAATTTCCCCTTCGTGCTCCGGCAGCTCGACGAGGCGGGCTACGACGGCTGGGTGAGCCTCGAATACCGGCCGCTGGGCACGACCGAGGCGTCGCTGCGCTGGCTGCGCGAGTGGGGCTACTGGAGGTAGAGAGGGATGCCCGAGCGCGTGGGATTCATCGGTCTGGGGATCATGGGCCGGCCGATGGCGCGGAACCTCATGAAAGCTGGCTTCGAGCTCGTCGTCCACAACCGCAGCCGGGGGCCGCAGGACGAGCTCGCGGCCGAGGGGGCAACGCCCGCCAACAGCCCCCGCGAGGTCGCCGAGCAGGCGAAGATCGTCATCACCATGCTGCCCGATTCGCCCGACGTCGAAAAGGTCATCTTCGGCGAGAACGGCCTCCTCGGGGCGATGGGTGAGGGGCATCTGCTGGTCGACATGAGCACGATCGCCCCGGCCACGGCGATCAAGGTGCACGACGCTCTCGCCGAGCGGGGCGCCCACGCGCTCGACGCGCCGGTGAGCGGCGGGGACCGCGGCGCCATCGCGGGCACGCTCTCGATCATGATCGGGGGCGACGCGGCGGACGTCGAGCGGGTGCGGCCGCTGTTCGAAGCGATGGGCAAGACGATCGTGCACGTGGGCGGGCCCGGTGCCGGCCAGATCGTCAAGGCGTGCAACCAGATCGTCGTCGCGCTCACCTACGAGGCGGTGAGCGAGGCGCTCGTGCTCGGCTCGAAAGCGGGCGTCGATCCGAACAAGATCATCCAGGTGCTCAGCGGCGGCCTGGCGGCAAACCGGATCCTCGAACTGCGCGGCCCGACGATGGTCCAGCACAACTTCCAGCCCGGCTTCCGCATCAACCTGCACCGCAAGGACCTGGGCATTGCGCTCAACGCCGGCAAGGAGTTCGGCGTGCCGCTGCCGGTGACGGCGCTGGTGGGCCAGATGTTCGAGGCGCTCGTCGTCGCCGGCCGGGGCGACCTCGACCACTCGGCGCTGCTCACCTACATCGAGGACATCGCCCGCCACCAGATCGGCTCGGGCTGAGTCCGGCTATGAGAGAGGACGCGCACACCGCCCGGCCACGCCCACCCGACACCGCTCCCGGGGGCGGCACCCCAGGGCCCGGACCCGGGACGCCGGCGGCCGCGCCCGGCGAACCGGGCCGCGCTACCCCGCCCGCGGCCGACGCCGAGCGGG
>JBHOQZ010000240.1:0-1407 GCA_042408635.1 Chloroflexota bacterium | reverse complement strand
CGACAGCGTGACCGCGGTCGAGGCCTGCGCCACCTCGGGCCTGCCCGTCGTTCTGGCGGTGCGCCACATCACGCCCGAAGGCGAGATGCAGTACGGCGAGAAGCTCGAGGACCTGGGGCCCGCGCTCGCCGGCCGCCCGGTCGCCGCGATCCTCTTGATGTGCAGCCAGCCCGAGGCGATCACGGCCGGGTTGCCGCGCCTGCGCGCCGGCTACGCCGGCCCGATCGGCGGCTACGCCAACATCGGCTACCGCCGCAACCCGAACTTCGGCCAGCCCGGCGGTGAGCACTGGCATACGATCGACCAGGAGACCTACTCGCCCGAGCGCTACGCCGCCTTCGCCGAGGAGTGGAAGCGCCTCGGCGCCCAGATCATCGGGGGCTGCTGCGCCACCGGCCCCGCCCACATCGCGGCCATCGCCCCCGTCGTCAAGGGCGCCACCGTTTCGGGGTAGGACACCCCCCCTACCGCAGCGCCAGCACGGTGCGGTAGGCGCGCAGCCGCGCCCGCTCCACCTCGGTCAGCGGGCGGCGGCCGGCGGCGCGGCGAAGCCCTAGGATCGCCCAGCGGTGGCCGAGGCGGAAGATGAGCCGCGCCGCGAAGCGGTAGCGCCCCGAGTAGTGCCGGCGGAAGAGGCGGTAGCGGCTGCGGTAGAGCTCGACCAGCATGGCGGCGCGGTGCCGCGGCTGGCCCGTGCTCGCCCCGCCGTGGTGGACGACGACCGCCGTCGGCACGCAGTAGATTCCCCAGCCGGCGCGGCGCAGCCGGATGCACCAGTCGATCTCCTCGGCGTACATGAAGTACCCCGCGTCCAGCAGCCCGGCTGCCTCGAACGCCGCCCGCCGCACCAGCATGCAGGCGCCGAGCGGGTGGCCGATCGGGAACGGCTCGCGGCGCCCCGCCACCCGGTGGCGCCCGTTCAGGCGGGCGGTGAGGCGGGCGCCGGGCAGATGATGGTGGAGCGGGAAGACGTCGAGGAACGCCATCGGCAGCGTCGGCAGGGCGAAGGCGCAATCCTGGTCGCGCCCGTCGGGGTAGACGAGCCGCGGCCCGACCAGCCCGACGTCGGGCCGCCGCTCCAGAAACCGCAGCATCTCCCCGACCGCGCCGGGCATCACGCGCGCGTCGGCGTTGAGCAGCAGGACGAAGCGCCCGCACGAGCGTTGCAGCCCCAGGTTGTTCGCCCCGGCGAAGCCGAGGTTGCGCGCCGGCTCGATCAGCGCCACGCCGGGGAAGCGCGCGCGCACCAGCTCCCGGCTGCCGTCGGTCGAGCCGTTGTCCACGACGATGAGCTCGGCCGGCCCGGGCAGGCCACCCGTCGCGGGGTCGAGCGCCTCCCGGCACTCGCGAAGCAGGTCGCGCGTCTGGTAGCTCAGCACGACGACCGAGAGGTCGACGGCGGGCGAC
>JBHOQZ010000236.1:0-2210 GCA_042408635.1 Chloroflexota bacterium | reverse complement strand
ACCGCCAGCGCGGCCTCGGTGATGCCGAACTCGGCCAGCAACTCGACCTGGCCCTCAGGGGTGGCGCCGCCGTGGCTGCCCATGGCGGGTACGATGAAAGGGTGGGCGCCCGCGGCCTTGAGCTCGTCGCAGACGGCGCGGATGATCCGGTCGATCGGGTTGATGCCGCGGCTGCCGGCCGTCACTGCCACCCGCGTGCCAGGGCGCACCGGCTGGGTGGTCAACGCCCGCCGGCGCGCGGGTGCCGGCCCCTTGCCGACCGGCTCGCCCGCCGGTCCGAGCAGGCGGCGCACCTCGGTCCGCACCGCCGCCACCATGTCCGGGATTTCGTCGCGCGGCAGGAGCTGCCGCACCCGCACGAAGCGGGGTAATGTCTCGACAGCCGGCAACCGCATCGCCGCCTCCCCGTACCGCGCCCCGCTCCGGCCGCGCGATCCCTCGTCTACCTCGCTCGCGGTGGTGGCCCATTCTAGCAGCGTCCGGCCACGCGGCGGCCACGCGGCCGGGGGGATGTGTCGTCTACCCGACACATCCCCCCGGCTGCGCGGGCCGTGCTCCGGTGACCTCGGCCGCCGATGGCGTAGCCCGTGCGCCGCCTGGCCGGCACGGGCGCAGCGGTGTCCGTTGCCCGACACTGCCGCGGGTGCTAGGATGCGCAGTCGCAGACGATCACCAGGGGTGGGGAGCGGCGCGCGATGGGCAGCGAATCGGCGGAGGGGCGACCGGCGCCGCGGGCGGGCGCCGATACCGCCGTGGCCCTGCCCGCGCCCCGGGCCGAGGCGATTGCGACCGTGACCCCGCCGAAGATCGTCGCGCGCGGGGTGAGCAAGGTCTACCCGTCGGCCGACGGGCCGGTCGTCGGGCTGGAGCGGTTCGACCTCGAGGTGGCGGAGGGCGAGTTCGTCGCCATCATCGGCCCCTCGGGCTGCGGCAAATCCACCTTCCTGCGCATCCTGGCGGGCCTGGTCAAGCCGAGCGGCGGCAGCGTGGCGATCCGCCCCGACCCGCGCGCCAGGCGGCCGCTGAACGCGATGGTCTTCCAGGAGTACGCCATCTTCCCGTGGCGGACGGTGCTCCAGAACGTGGCGTTCGGGCTCGAGATGCGCGGCGTGGCGCGGCGCACGCGCGAGGCGATCGCGGCCGAGTTCATCGACAAGGTGGGGCTCACCCGCTTCCGCAACGCCTACCCGCACCAGCTCTCGGGCGGCATGAAGCAGCGCGTCTCGATCGCCCGCGCCTTCGCCACCGACCCCGAGGTGCTGCTGATGGACGAGCCGCTGGGGGCGCTCGACGCGCAGACGCGGCTGGTGCTCCAGGAGGAGCTGCTGCGCGTCTGGGAGGCGTCGGGCAAGACGGTCGTCTATGTCACCCACAACATCGAGGAAGCGCTCCTGATGGCGGACCGGATCGAGATCATGACGGCGCACCCCGGCACGAACAAGTGCGCCTTCCCGGTGAGGTTCCCGCGGCCGCGCGGGCTCGACCTGCGGGGCGATCCCGAGTTCGCGCGCCTCTCGGTCGAGATCTGGCACAGCCTGCGCGACGAGGTCGCGAAGGCGCGCATGTAGACACGCGGAGCACGAGGCAGGGGCCATGCGACGGCAGCACCGCGAGCGGCTGCTCTCGATCGGGGTCTTCGCGGTGATCCTGGCGGCCTGGGAGGCGCTGGTCGCCGCCGGGGCGCTCAACCGCGTCTTCTTCCCGCCGCCGAGCGCGGTCGCCGCCGAGTTCGTGGCGATGGTGCGCAGCGGCGAGCTGCAAGGGCACGTGGGCATCTCGCTCTACCGGATCCTGGCCGGGTTCGTCATCGGCGCGGTGCCAGGCGTCCTGCTCGGCGTGGCGATCGGCACGAATCGGCTGGCGCGGGCGGCGGTGGACCCGCTGATCGCCGCCCTCTACCCGCTGCCCAAGATCGCCATCCTGCCGCTCATCCTGATCCTGTTCGGGCTGGGCGAGGGGTCGAAGATCGCCATCGTGGCGATCGGCGCCTTCTTCCCGGCGGTGATCAACGCGATCGCGGGCGTGCGCGGCGTCGATGCGAGCCTGCTCGACGCCGGGCGCAACTTCGGCGCGAAGCCGCACCAGATGTTCTGGCACGTCATCCTGCCGGGGTCGCTGCCGATCGTCTTCACGGGGCTGCGGCTGAGCCTGGGCACGGCGCTGGTCGTCATCATCGCGGCCGAGTTCGTGGCGGCCAAGGCCGGCATCGG
>JBHOQZ010000232.1:0-3678 GCA_042408635.1 Chloroflexota bacterium | reverse complement strand
GAAGCTGCGGTACTCCGCCGCACCCCGCAGCGCCAGCACCTTCGTGATCGCCGCCGTCAGCGTCGTCTTGCCGTGGTCCACGTGCCCGATCGTCCCCACATTCACGTGCGGCTTCGTTCGCTCGAACTTCTTCTTCGCCATTGGTGGTCCGGAATCCTCCCTGACAAATAGAATAGGCTGCGCCTTCGACAGCCTATTCACCGCGCCTCGCCCTTTGTTGTGGGGCGCAACCGACCGGGTTAGGGATGGACGGAGCAGGATTCGAACCTGCGTAGGCTCACGCCAGCGATTTTACAGACCGCCCCCATTAGCCACTCGGGCATCCGTCCGCATCGACCCGTCTTCGATTGTGGTGGAGGGAGCAGGATTCGAACCTGCGTAGGCTCACGCCAGCGATTTTACAGACCGCCCCCATTAGCCACTCGGGCATCCCTCCAGGTACGCGGCCGGCAGACCGGCCGGAGCCGACGATGGGACTCGAACCCGCAACCGGCGGTTTACAAAACCGCTGCTCTGCCAATTGAGCTACGTCGGCCTGCAGTGCCCAATTATAGCAGACCGGGCCGCCGCCGCGCAAAGCCGCGGCCCCGCTCCCAATCGGGCAGCCTTCCGAGTTTACCCTGCAGCGCGCCCTTCTGTCAAATCCGGCGGCTCGCCTCACGCCGACCAGACCGTCTCCCCGCCGATGATCGTCATGCGCACCGGAACCTCGCGGATCCGCGTCGGCTCGACCGCGCGCGGGTCCTCCCCGAGCACGGTCAGGTCCGCGAGCTTCCCGGGCGTCAGGCTCCCCTTGATCCCCTCCTCGAACGAGGCGAAGGCGCCCGCCACGGTGTAGCGCCGGATCCCCTCCTCGACCGAGATCGACTCCTGCGGCGCGTAGGGGCGGCCGCTGCCCGTCTGCTCGACGACCGCCGCCTGGATCGAGATCAGGGGCTCGAACGCCGAGACCGGCGCGTCCGACGAGAAGACGAGCATTACGCCCGCGTCGATCAGGCTCTTGAACGGGTAGGTCAGCTTGATCCGCTCGGGGCCGAGGTGGCGGATGAAGCCGTCGCCGTACTCGGGGATGAACACCGGCTGGGAGACCGCCAGCACCCGGTCGCGCGCCAAGCGCTCGATCAGGCTCGGGTTGAGGCTGCCGCAGTGCTCGATCCGGTGGCGGTGGTCGGCGAGCGGCTCGCGCTCGAGCGCCCGCTCGAAGGCGGTCAGCGCGAGGTGGACGCCCCGGTCGCCAATGGCGTGGACCGCGACCTGGAAGCCGGCGCTGTGCGCCTGCCAGACCCACTCGTCGAGCTCGCCTTCCGGCCACATCGTCAGCCCGGTGTTGTTCGGGTTCGGGTCGTCGAGGAACGGCTCGAAGAGGGCAGCGGTGCGGCCGATGAGCGAGCCGTCCGCGAAGAGCTTGATCGGCCCGAGCCGCAGCCGTTCGTCGCCGAAGCCGGTGCGCAGCCCGGCGCCGCGCAACTGGGCGAGCAACCCCTCCTTGGGCATGAGGTACGTGCGCAGGCGCAGCGTCCCGCGGGCGCGCGCGAGCTGGTAGGCGGTGATCTCGAGCGCGTTCTGCACCGAGGCGCTGTGGGCGCTGGTGATGCCGGCGCGCACGTAGGCGTCGTTGCAGAGGCGCAGCGCCTCCACGCAATCGGCCAGGGAGGGCTCGGGCAGCACCGAGCGCACGAGGCCTTGGGCGGTCTCGTGGAGGATGCCGTTGGGCTCGCCGTCGGCGTCGCGCACGATCGTGCCGCCGAACGGGTCGGGCGTGTCGCGCGTGATCCCGGCCAGGCGCAGGGCGAGCGAGTTGACGACGCTGTTGTGCCCCGAGCCGTTGACGAGCTGCACCGGGTGGTGCGGGGCGGCGGCGTCGAGGTCGTGGCGCGTCGGGTGCCGGCGTTCATCGAGCTTGTTGTCGTCGTAGCCGCGCACGCGGATCCACTCGCCCGGCGGCAGCGTGGCGGCGCGCTCGCGGATGCGCGCCCGGATGTCCGCGATCGAGCGGACCTCGGGGAAGCGCACGCTGATCATCGAGAGGCCCAATCCGACGCCGATCATGTGGCTGTGGGCCTCGATGAAGCCGGGGCAGACGAACGCCCCGCCGAGGTCGACGACCTCGGTGCCCGGCCGCGCCCAGGCCCGCCCGTCGGCGTCCGAGCCGACGAAGGCGATCCGGTCGCCCACGATGCCCACCGCCTCCGCGGTCGGCTGTGTGTCGTCCATGGTCAGGATCGTGCCGTTGACAAAGAGCCGCTCGAGCAGCGCCATGCCCCTCACCCTCCCGCGCCGCCCCCCGGCGACGTCCGAGCGGATTCTGGCGAACGCGCTGGGCGTGCGTCAGACGCGCGCTCGGTCCCGCCGGGCGCAGTTGCCGCCCCGGGGGACGCCCGGTATAGTGACGGGGAAAGGCTGAGCCAGTTCGAGGGGACGGGGGAACATGCCGGGCATTCTCGACATCCGTGAGCGACCGCGCCTGCGGCGACCGATCCTCATCGCCGGGTTCGGTGGCTGGGGGAACGCCGGCTCGGCCTCGACCGGGGCCGTCGAGTACCTACTGGGCGAGCCAAAGCCGGAGCCCTGCGCCCTCGCCGACCCCGACCTCTGCTTCGACTTCACCGTCGCGCGGCCGCAGACGCTGCGGGGCGGACCCGACGGCTGGCGCCTCGTCCTGCCCCGCTTCGCGGTCTACGCGCTGCCGCGCCCGGGCGCGCCGCGCGATCTGCTGCTGGTGATGGGGCCGGAGCCCAACTTCCGCTGGACGGCGCTGGCGGGCGCGATCGCCAGCTTCGCTGCCGACTGCGGTGTCGAGTTGGGCTTTCCGCTCGGCGCCTTCATCGGCGCCGTCTCGCACCGCCGCCCGCTGCTGACGCGCCGCACGCTCCACGCGCCGCTCGGCGTCGCCCTGGCCGAGATCGGTGTCGCCGAGACGCCCTACGAAGGGCCGACGGCGTTCCAGTCGGCGCTCTTGCACGCGCTCCACGAGCAGGGCATCCCCGCCGCGAGCATCTGGGTCGGCACCGCGCCCTACGTCCAGGGGGCACAGCCGCGCGCCATGCTCGCGCTGCTCGACGCGGTCGACCGAGTCGCGGGGGCGGGGCTCGACCTCAACCGGCTGCGGGCGCAGTCGGCTGACTGGTCGCGTCACCTCGACCGCATCCTCGCCAGCAACCCGCAACTGGCGGCGCAGCTCGGCCAGATCATCGACATGGAGGAGCGCGACGAGCCCGAGGAGCACCCGACGACGCCCGAGGGAAGCGTCCCCGCCGGGGAGCTGCCGACCGGCCGCGAGCTGGTCGAGGAGCTCGAGCGCTTCCTCCGCCGCTCGCAGCGCCCGCCCGAGGAGAGCGAAGGCTAGCGATCCGCACCGGGGTGATCGTGGCACCTGCCGCCTGGTCGACAGCCACTGAACGCCGCGCACGCCGCCTCACGGCCGTGGGGTGCGTGCGCCCGTTTCCCACATCGTTCGTCGCCGCGGCCGGCCGCGCGGTCGGCTCAGGTGACGCGCACCACCACGGTGTTGGAGGCCGGGCTCCGGGCGTTGTTCGGTCCGAGCGCGATGAGCTGGTAGTAGTAGGTGCCGGCCTGGGGCACGCCCGGATCGCTGATCGAGGTCACGCCGGCGCTGGCGGTGGCGACCTGGGTGAACGGTCCGTTCGGGGTCGAGGCGCGCATGAGCTGGTAGCTCTG
>JBHOQZ010000231.1:0-2747 GCA_042408635.1 Chloroflexota bacterium | reverse complement strand
TTCGCCGAGGCCTACGTCAACTGGGGCGGCTACGCCTACACCGCCGACCGCCACGGCGTCGATGCGCGCGACGACTTCAGGGCCGCGCTGGCAGCCCGAGAACCGGCGCCTGCTCGGCGTCGAGGTGATCCCGCTGGCCGAGCTCGGTCGACCGCGCATCGACGTCGTCTGCCGCATCTCCGGCTTCTTCCGCGATGCCTTCCCGCACCTGATCAAGCTGCTCGACGAGGCCGTGCGCGCGGTGGCCGAGCTCGTCGAGCCGCCCGAGCAGAACTTCGTGCGCAAGCGTTACCTGGAGGAGCGGGCGCGCCACCTGGCGGCCGGGCTGGGGGAGGCGGAGGCGCGGGGGCGCGCGCTCTACCGCGTCTTCGGCTGCAAGCCCGGCACCTACGGCGCCGGCATCCTGCCCCTGATCGACGAGCGCAACTGGCAGGGCAGCGCCGACTTCGCCGAGGCCTACGTCAACTGGGGCGGCTACGCCTACACCGCCGACCGCCACGGCGTCGATGCGCGCGACGACTTCAGGGCCGCGCTGGGCCGTGTGGTCGTGGCAGCCAAGAACCAGGACAACCGCGAGCACGACATCTTCGACTCGGACGATTACCTCCAGTACCACGGCGGCATGATCGCCACGATCCGCGCGCTGACAGGGAAGCTGCCGCGCCGCTACTTCGGCGACAGCGCCGACCCGGCTCGGCCGCGCGTGCGCGACCTGCGCGAGGAGGCGCTGCGCGTCTTCCGCAGCCGCGTCGTCAACCCGAAGTGGCTCGCCTCGATGGAGCGCCACGGCTACAAGGGCGCGCTCGAGCTGGCCGCGACGGTCGACTATCTCTTCGGTTACGATGCCACCGCCGACGTGGTGCAGGACTGGATGTGGGAGCGCATGGCCGAGGTCTACGCGCTCGACCCGGAGCGGCGCGCCTTCTTCGCCCGCAGCAACCCCTGGGCGCTGCGCGGCATCGCCGAGCGCCTCCTCGAGGCCGCCGAGCGCCGGATGTGGGAGCACCCGGCGCCGGGGTTGATCGAGCGGCTGCGCGCCGTCTACCTCGAAACCGATGGCTGGCTGGAGGATCGGCAGGCGTGAGCGACCGCAAGCCATTGCTGACGGCAGTTTCGCCCGTCGTGCCACTCGATCCGCGGATCGCGGCGCTGGGCGATTGGTGGCGCGACCCGCAGACCTGGACGATCTTCCTCGGCCACGGCACGCGCGACGCCGAGGGGGCGCGCGAGCTGCTGGCGCTGGTCGAGGCGGCGCGCGCTGCCCGCCCCGGCGCCAACGTCGAGACCGGCGCGCTCGAGTTCCACGGCCCGATCCTGCCGTCGATCCAGTCGGCGTTCGACCGGGCGGTGGCGGCGGGCGCCCGCCGGATCGTGGCCCAGCCGGTGCTGCTGTTCGAGGCGGGGCACGCCCGGCGCGACATACCCGCGCACATCGCCTTCGCCCGCAAACGCCACCCCGGCGTCGAGATCCACCTCGGCCGCCATATCGGCGTCCACCCGGCGCTGCTCGATCTGGTGCAGGCGCGGGCGCGCGCCGCCGCGGCGGCGCTGCCGCCGCGGGCCCCCGGTCCGATGGCCCTCCTCGTGGTCGGCCGCGGCACCACGGACGCCCGTGCCAACGCGGCGGCGGCCGAGATCGCGCGTCTCCTCTGGGAGACGGGCGACTGGGCGTTCGCGGAGTACTGCTTTGCCGGGGTGGCGCCGCCCGATGTGGCGATGGGACTGCGGCGCTGCCTCCGGCTCGGTGCCGTGCGGGTGGTCGTCGCACCACTGCTAATCAACACCGGGGTGCTCATGCGGCGCGTCGAGGCGGCGACCGAGCAGGTGCGGCGCGAGGCGGTGACGGCTGGGCTGCCGGAGCCCGCGATCGCCGTGGCCGGGCATTTCGGCGTCGATCCGCGCCTGATCGACCTGCTCTGGGAGCGCGCGGGGCGAGCGCTCGCCGGGGGCTGCCCCCGACACCGCTTCCAGCTCACGGCCCGCGTGCCCTGGCAGCCGGGACCGCACGGCCACCACCATCACCACGACCTGCCGCTGGTTGCCTCGACAGACCAGTGGCCGGCGGTGTCGAGCGCCGAGGACGACCATGCGCAGGAGGATCACGGCGATCCGACCGCCTGGTCGCGCGGGGAGAGCCGCTGGCACGAGTTCTGAGACCTCGCCCTGATCGGCGGTCCGCCGATCCGAGGCAGCGCGCTGCCGGGTGGCCCCCACCCCGGCCCGGACCCAATCCTGGGGGCGGGTGGGGACGGTGCGGCCCTGGAGGTGGTCGCCACAGTCACAGGCTCGGAGGTGGGTGAGGACGGTGCAGCCTTGGGGGGGATCGCCGCAGCCACAGGATTGGGGGGCCGGGCGGAGGGAGATGCAACCCTGGCGGCCCAGGGACATGCAACCCTGGCGGCCAGTGAAGGCTGCTCGCAGGCCGACCTGCCCCACGCCCCAGAACCGGGTCGCCCGCAACAGACGGAAGGCGGGTCGCGAGCAGCAGAGGCCCGCACCAGCCACCCAGGATTGGGGGGGTGGGGGGCGAAGCCCAGCCGGGCACCACGACCAGGCCACGATCCCGCAGCAGCCCAGGCCCTCACGAGCCCCCCAGCATTGGGGGGTTGGGATGCCGCGGGGGCCGGGGGGGCCACCTCCCCACTGCGAACGCGTGCCGGGCGCGTGCGGCTCGCGCTGGCGGTGGAGCTGCCGTGGCTCACGCTGCTGCCCTGTGCCGAGGATGTGGCGAGCGGCCGGGCCTGGGT
>JBHOQZ010000229.1:0-1705 GCA_042408635.1 Chloroflexota bacterium | reverse complement strand
AGCCGGGACGAGGTGAGATCGTGGCCCGCCGGGTACCCGCTTGCGGGTGGGGTACCCGGCGGGCTGATGGAGGTTGCGAAATGAGCGCGGCGAAAGCTGTCGGCGGGCTGCGGCTGGGTGCGCGCGTGGTCCGGCACCGGTGCCGGCGGGCCGCGCGGGGCTCGAGCCCCGCGCTGACTCAACGAAGCCGGCTGAAGCCGGCTCAGCAGGCGCCCGTCCCAGCCCCCGCAGGGGGCTTCGCAGACTGAGCCCGAGGGTGAACCCCCGGGCGGGCAGCCCCGAGCGGGAAGCCCCGGGCGGGCAGCCCCGGGCGGCCCAGCGGCAACGCCTGCCCAGGGCAGCGCGCACCCAGCCGCCCGCCGACGGGAATGCCCGGCCTCATTCCACAACTGCCAGCAGCCCGCCGACGCCCATGGCAGTTATCTTGGCAACCTCCATCATCCCCCGGCTGAAGCTGCGAAGCTCCTCCGGGGGCTGGAGCGGCCGCCTGCTGAGCCGGCTTCAACCGGCTTCGCAACCGCAGCGCGGGGCTTCAGCCCCGCGCGGCCTGAAGCGAGACGCGGCGCTGCCTCAGCCCGGGCCGGGTGCGGCGTTGCCCGGACGATCCGGGTCGAGCGGGGCGGTGGGGGCGTCGGCGTGGTCGAGCGGCACGGCGCTCACGTCGGCGTGGTGGAGCGTGCGCCGCGCGGTCCGCTCGATCAGGAGCACGACGCCGCAGAGCGGGTCGGGGCAGACGACGCGCGTGTCGGTGCGCATCCAGTCGTTGGGCTGGAGCGGCCGCTGCTTGGCGGGCAGCAGCGGGATGGTTGACTGGAGCGCGTAGAGGCAGAAGCTCTGCCCCGGCGGCAGGCTCAGCTTCCCGCCCCGCAGTTCAAAATAGTCGCCCACCCGGTGGTCGCAGGTGCAGGTGCCGCGGATCGCCTCGATCCGCACCCGCAGATCGAACAGCTCGAACGTGTCGTCCGTCATCACCACTCGCTCACCCTCCCGATCAGAGCTGCGGCAGCACGCGCTCGCCGAGGAGGCGTATCCCGGTGGCGGGGTCGACGCCGTGCGGGGTGCCGAACTCGACGCGCGTGGCGCCCGCCCGGCGCAGGCGCTCGACCTGGGCCGCGATGTCGTCGGGGTTGCCGGCGAAGGCGAAGCGGTCGAGCACGGCGTCGGGGATGTCGCGCGCGATCGCCTCGACGTCCCCGCGCGTGCTTGCCGCCTCGACGCGCGCCAGCCACTCCGGGTCCTCGTCGCGCGTGGTCGGGTCGAGCCGCGCCACCACCGTCAGATACACCGCCACCTGGCGGCGCGCCAGCGCCCGCGCGACCGCCCGATCCTCGTCGACGACCGTGACCGCGCCGAGGCAGATCCCCACCCGGCCGGCCGCACCGTCGTCCGACGCCTCGGGAACGGCGGCGTGGGGGGTCGGGTCGCCGGTATCGTCAGCCCGAACTGCGCCCGCGCCGTCGCCCGAGTTCGCGGGAGCGGTGGCGCGCCGCGGCACCGGCCCGCTACCATTCGCCCGAGCAGCGCCCTGGACCCGACTCGGCGCGTCCGGCGAAGCGCCCGGCGGCCGCCAGCCCAGATCGGCCGGGCGGCGGCGCTCGCCCTGGGCGATGGCGGGGCGCAGGTGGGCGACCATGGCCGGGTTGGCCGAGCCGCCGACCTTCACCTCGTCGGCCACCTCGCCCGCCAGCCGGGCCGTCCGGTGGCC